>JBEGTE010000083.1:0-4597 GCA_041179605.1 Actinomycetota bacterium
GTCCACAATTTGTTTCATACGCGGACCGGTTCGGGCGTCGAGGTAGGGACGTCCGAGATTCCGACCCATCACAAACCCGACGTGATCCCCGAGAAATGCCGCGATGCCGGTACCGATCGCAAGAATCACGATGTCCACGCCAGCGAGGTGTGCGGCGAGCAGTCCCGACGCGAACAGCAGCGTGTCGCCGGTGATGAATGGGATGAACGCACCGACGAAGAGCCCCGTTCCCGCGAAGACGAGCCCCCACACGACCAGATAGAAGCCAACGATTCCTGCTGTCGCGACCGTGTCATTGAACCAGGGAATCAAATCTTCCGCTGCCGCTAAAACCATGTTTCCACCGTACCTGTGTCGATTAGTTGTCGCCGAACAGGTCGCGCGTGTAGACCTTGTCCGACGCCGGGGCAAGCTCCGACGAGTTCCTGTTGGCGACGATGAGGTCGGAGCGCGCGATGAAGTCGTTGAGATTGTTGACGATTTCAACTCCGTCGAGAGTGCCCCCGTCAAGGTTGGGTTCAAAGACGATGACACCGATGCCGTTGGCGCGCAGTCGCTCGATGACACCGAGCACACTGGATTCACGGAAGTTGTCGCTACCCGTCTTCATGACCAAGCGGTAGACGCCCACGGTGCGGGGGTTGCGGCTGGCGATGTCGGCCGCGATGACGTCCTTGCGCTGTTCGTTCGCCTCGACAACTGCCCGGATAGTCGTCTGCGGAACGTCGCGATAATTCGCGAGAAGTTGCTTGGTGTCCTTGGGCAGACAGTACCCGCCGTATCCGAATGACGGGTTGTTGTACCCGGTGCCGATGCGCGGGTCCAGGCTGACACCGTCGATAATCGCTCGCGGGTCGAGGCCGTGACTCATTGCGAACGAGTCGATCTCGTTGAAGTACGCAACGCGCAGCGCGAGGTAGGTGTTCGAGAACAGCTTGATGGCTTCCGCTTCAGTGGATTCGGTGAGCACAATCGGCGGACGTTCCCCCTCGGCGCAGTCCGCGAGGACATTGGCGAATTCACGGGCACGGTCACTTGTGTCGCCGACGATGATTCGTGACGGGTGCAAGTTGTCGTAGAGGGCGCTTCCTTCGCGCAAGAACTCGGGAGAGAACACAAGGTTCGACAAGCCGAACTTCTGGCGGATTCGAGCGGTGAAGCCGACCGGAACGGTCGATTTGATGACGACGAGGGCGTCGGGGTTCGCGACGTTAACCAGTTCGATCGTTTCCTCGACGGAGGACGTATCGAACGAGTCCGTTGACGAATCGTAATTCGTCGGTGTCGCGACGATGACGATGTCCGATTCGCGAAAGGCGGGGACCGCGTCGGTTGTGGCCGAGAGTTGAAGTTCCTTCTCGGCGAAGAAATGCGAGATGTCCGCGTCTTCGATTGGGGACTCGCGACGGTTCACTGCGTCTACTCGCGACGAATCGATGTCGATCGCGACCACCTGGTTACGTTGCGCGAGAAGCACCGCGAGGGACAGACCCACGTACCCGATGCCGACAACGGCGATTCGCGATGAACTCACCGCCCAAGTCTACCGAGCCACTCGCTAGCAGGATTCGGCCGTGTTGGATAGTGTGACCTTTGGTCAACACAAAGGAGAGTGGACTGTGACAGTTTCGGTCCTCCCTGGAGAAGCAACACTTCGGGCAACCGCCGAGAAGCTTGACGCCGCGGATTCGCTGGCGCACTTCCGCGAACGATTCGTCATCACCGACCCCGAGGTGTGTTACCTCGGCGGGAATTCGCTGGGGCGGCTTCCCCGCCAAACCGTCACGGCTGTGGACGACTTCATGGCCGACGAGTGGGGTCACGAAGTTGTCGACGGCTGGGCGCATTGGGTTGACGAGGCAAGCCGGGTGGGAGACATCCTCGCCGCCGCCTCGCTGGGAACCGGCCCTGGCCAGACTCTCGTGTGCGACACAACCTCGGTGAACTTGTACCAGTTGTTGGGTGCGGCTCTTAACGCCAACCCAGGCCGATCAACAATTATCACCGACGCATCCAACTTCCCGACCGACCGGTACATCGTGCAGGGACTCGCGGAACAACGTGGGTTAACGGTCATCACTCTTAATAACGACGGAACGGGCGGGCCGGGTGCGGTTGACGTCGAGCACAGTAATGAACGATTCACCGTCGACGCGATCAAGCCGCTCCTCACCGAGGACGTTGCGGTTCTGACGCTTCAGGCCATCCATTACCGCTCAGGTTCGCGGCCCGACATTAAGGCGATCACCGACCTCGCCCGTTCGCGCGGGATCTTCGTTGTGTGGGACTGCGCGCACGCCGTCGGATCCATCAATCTCGACTTTGACGCCAACGGAGTCGACCTCGCCGTCGGCTGCACATACAAGTACGGCAACAGCGGTCCCGGTGCACCCGCGTGGCTGTTCGTTCGCAAGGAACTCCAGTCGACGTTGCGTCCGCCAATTCAGGGATGGTTCGCACAGGAAGACCAGTTTGCGATGGGACCATTTTTTGACCCCACCGACTCGATTCGCCGATTCCAAATCGCCTCGCCTTCCATCATGGGACTTCGTTCCGTCAAGACCGCGTTCGACATGATCGGCGAAGCCGGCATCGACGCGATTGAGCAGAAGGCGGCCATCGGCACCGAGCTCATGATTCGACTGTTCGACGAGTGGCTCGAGCCACTGGGGTTCAGGCTCGGAACGCCACGTGCGGCCGACCAGCGCGGTGGACACATCACCATCCACCACAAAGATGCACGCCAAATCGCGCTCGCAATGCGCAAGATTTCCAAGGTGGTCCCCGACTTCCGCATGCCCGACGGCATCCGTATCGCGATGGCGCCGCTGCCCACTTCGTACGTCGAAGTGTGGGATGGATTCGACCGCTTGCGCGACCTCGTGTCGAGTGGCGAGTACACCAACGTCCGCGATGAAGGGAACCGTGTCACATGAGCCAGCAAGCATTGACGTACACGCAGTATCTGAAAATCGACGAACTGCTGTCGCTCAACCACCCGCAGTCCGATGAACACGATGAGCCGTTGTTCATCGCGATCCATCAGGTTTACGAACTGTGGTTCAAGCAGGTGCTGTGGGAGACGAGCGCGGTGCAGCGCACTCTCGAGGAGGGCAATACGTTCGCGTCTCTCGCGACGCTTGGCCGTGTGCGCACGATTCTGAAGGTGTGCGTTAGCCAGCTCGACATCCTCGAGACGATGACACCGTTGCAGTACAACACCTTCCGTGACCGACTGACCTCGGGAAGCGGTTTCCAGTCGGCGCAGTTCCGTGAACTCGAGGCCGTTCTCGGTCGCCGCGACCACGCCGGTGCTGGTGCTGGGTCGAAGACGGGAATGGGGATGAGTGAGCACCTCGTTGCAGGCTCGCCCGCCCGTGCTCGCGTCGAAGCCGCGATGGCGCGACCGAGCCTGTGGGATTCGACTCTCACGTACCTCGCCGGCCGTGGGCACGACATCCCCGCCGACATTCGTGACCGTGACGTCACCACCCCGTACGCAGGAGACGAGCGCGTTCAGACGACCCTGCTCAGTGTTCACCGCAACGACCCCGAAGCCGGGCTGATCTGCGAAGCGCTCGTCGACATCGACGAAGGCCTACAGGAGTGGCGTTACCGTCACGTCAAGATGGTCGAACGCACCATCGGCAACAAACAGGGCACCGGCGGTTCAAGCGGAGTCGGCTACCTCGCCTCGACGCTGTTCCACCCGGTCTTCCCCGACCTGTGGGCGATCCGCACGCAGTTTTAGCATCTTTCCGTGGTGGAGACAGACGTGACGGTCCGGTGGACTGACACGGGATCGGCTCTGCACCGAGCTATGACCTTATAGAAATTGTGGAGCTAAGGGGATTCGAACCCCTGGCCTTCTCATTGCGAACGAGACGCGCTACCAACTGCGCCATAGCCCCAGTGCTCTAACGATATCAAACAGAGAACTCCCCCGCCGAACTAGTCGGCGAGGGAGCCTCGTGATGTGTTGCTAGGCGCGCGCGCGGCGGCGAAGCACGATGATCGCACCGGCCGCGAGCAAACTTGCCCCGAGAACAGCAGTTGCAGTTCCGTCTGCTCCTGTGTCCGCGAGTTCCGCGGGGGTGTCCCAGTTGATGACGTTAGCGTCCGCGGGGATTCCTGCAGCAAGGTCACCCGTGAGTTGACCGTCGAAGTTCGCGAAGTACGCCGCGAATGCTTCCGCCTCGGCGAGCGCCTCTTCTTGCGTTGCGTCATCGGTGTTGTTGTAGGCGACAGAGAACAGAACGATGCTGATGGTCTCACCGGCAGGCACGACTACATCGTCCATCCAGATGTTGAGTTCGTCGCTGTCATCCGTGTCCCCCGACATGGAGAAGGTTCGTTCGGCGTCCACTCCCTGCCACACCGCACCGTACGCGGGCTGGTCCAACTGGATTGAGTCATCGCCTGAGTCGACCGGCGTCAGCGTGAACCATCGAACATCGGTCGACTCTGCAAATACGGTGTAACCGACTGTGGATCCCGCGTTCGTCGCGACGTAACCGTAAGCGTCGTGGAAGTCAGCGCCTGCGTGTACTTCCGAAACCGTGATGTCGGAACCCGTTGTGTTGGTAATCGAGTACAA
>JBEGTE010000084.1:0-4581 GCA_041179605.1 Actinomycetota bacterium
GCGGGAATGGTCATCACCGTGAGCGGACCCCGAAACCACTTCCCGATGATCCCGTCACGCGAATACCTGTTCGTCGCCGGCGGAATCGGCATCACGCCGATTCGCGCGATGATCGAATCGGTTCCCGCCAACCACCCGTGGTCATTGATTTATTTGGGCAAGAACGTTGACGCGATGGGGTTTGTTTCCGAGTTGAAACGCAAGCATCCGTCCAAGGTGACAATTCACGAGTCGGAGAAGTCGGGTCGACTTGATCTCGTGCCCGTCTTGTCGTCGACGTCCGCCGACGTGTTCTGCTGCGGTCCTGAAAGCCTGATGGCTCTCGTTGAAGAAATCGTCGAAAGCCCCAATGCACACGTGGAGCGTTTCAGTCCGGTCGCGCGTGAACAAGACGGCGGAGCGAAGCCGTTCGTCGTCCGTCTCGCGTCGACGGGAAAGAAAATCTCGGTCGGGGCCGACCAAACGGTCATCGATGCGCTGGCAGACGCCGGCGTTCGGGTGGAATCATCCTGCGGTCGCGGCGTGTGTGGAACCTGCGAACTTCGAGTTATCGACGGCGAACCAGCCCACTTGGACAGCGTCATGCCGGATACTGCGAAAGACGAAATGCAGGTCTTCTATCCGTGTGTCTCGCGTTCGAAGACGCCGGAACTCACTGTCGACGCTTAGTCGACGTCGAATTCGTCGTCCACCCACGCGCCCTCGTCAGTGCGCAGAGTTTGCCACGCGACGTAGGCGACGCCGGCGACGAGAGCCACCGCGAAACCGGCAGCAAGAAACGAACCGAGGCCGGACTTCTTGGGCGGAACGGGAACCGGAGCAGAGCGCAGGTAGCGACGACCCGCAGCAAGTCCGGTTGCGAGAAGAGGTGCAAGGTGCTCGGCATATTCGCTTCGTGCACGGGGTGCAATCTCGTCGCGCGAGTAGCGCGCAGCAAGCCGCGCGGCATCGGCGAGAATTTTTCCGGCGTTGTTGAGTGCGTCTCCGCCGGCGGATCCGAGATCGGCGAGTTCTCGCGAGTACTTGTTAGACATGACGCCTCCTTAGGTCTTCATTATCGTCCCGTCCTCGTCGCAGATACAACTTGAGCAGTGGGAGAATGGTGACATGTCGATTCACACCAACGTTGCCACCATCCACACCAACCACGGAGACATCCGCGTCAACCTGTTCGGGAATCACGCGCCGGTCACCGTCGAGAACTTCATCGGGCTCGCAACGGGCGCGAAGGAATGGACTCACCCCAACACGGGCGAGAAGAGCACTACTCCGTTGTACGACGGTGTGATTTTTCACCGCATCATCCGCAACTTCATGATTCAGGGTGGCGACCCGCTCGGAATGGGCTACGGCGGCCCCGGCTACCAGTTCCGTGACGAGATTCACCCCGAACTGACGTTTATGAAACCGTTCCTTCTCGCCATGGCGAACGCCGGTCCCGGTACGAACGGTTCGCAGTTCTTTATCACCACCGTCGAGACACCGCACCTCCAGGGGCGTCACACCATTTTCGGCGAGGTCGCAGACGAGGCGTCGCAGAAGGTCGTTCTGGACATCGAGGCGGTTCCGACCGGGGCGCAGGATCGCCCGATTGAACCCGTCGTCATCTCGTCGATCACCGTCGAATGACGTCACCCGCTAGTGCCTGCTACCGACACCCTTCTCGTGAATCGTGGGTGTTGTGCCAGCGTTGTGGAAACACGATTTGTGGCGACTGTCAGCGCCCTGCAGCGGTAGGTTTCCATTGTCCTGACTGTGTGAAGGCGGCGGCGCCTGCCACAGCGAAAATCGTGACAGGCGCGAAACTTCGACGCGCCGTCCAAGGACGCACTCCCGTAACAGTTGCGTTGCTGGGAATTATGGCGGTGGTCTTCGTCGCACAGTTCGTGACGCAAGATCTGGTGACGGCGTATCTGGGATACATCCCTGCGCTCACCTGGGAAGAACCGTGGCGACTCATCACGGTCGCATTTGTGCACGGATCTATCACGCACATTTTGTTCAATGGCTATTCGCTGTGGGTGCTGGGCAACCTTCTCGAGCGAGTCCTGGGGCCGGTTCGTTTCCTCACCGTGTTTTTCGTGTCGTCCATCGCGGGAAGCTTCGCGGTTCTCGCGTTCGGCTCGTCGAGTTTTGTCGTGGGTGCGTCTGGCGGAATATTCGGTCTGTTTGCCGCGTTGTTTGTGGTCAACCGCGGGTTCGGCGGCAACAATATCTCGCTCGTCGTGATCATCGGGATCAACCTCGCGTTGGGCTTTATTTTGCCCGGAATCGCGTGGGAAGCACACGTCGGAGGCCTTGTCGCGGGACTCGCCACGACAGCGCTTCTCCAACGATTCCGTTCATAACAAAGTTATGCACGGAGTTATCCACAGGCGTGGATAATTACACGGTTGTAAGTCGGTCTAGCGCCACCGGGTCGTCATCAAGAAACCGACGAACATCAAGCCGAACCCGATAAGAATGTTCGAGGCGCCGATACCCGGGATCGGGAACGCGGCCGCGCTGACGTAAAAGGTGATGATCCACAAGAGCCCGACGAGCATGAAACCAAACATGATCGGCTTGAACCACACAGGGTTCGGGGTGTCGTGACGAGTCGACTCCGAGCCGTTTGCCGAAGTGTTCGAGTCAATGTCCTTTTTAGCCATGCTGAACAGCATACCCATGGTGCCCGCTCCACAGAAACCGTCGGTACAATCGAGGTCGTGCCTATTAGTGACAAACTTCCGCGTTTTCGTAAGCCCAAGGCGGGTACGAAGAGCGGTGGCGTCCCCATTTCAATCACGCTCCGTCGGTTGATGGAAAATATTCGTCGTTTCCGATTTACTCGACGAACCGTCGACAACATCATCGGTGTTTTTGGGGAATTGTTGATGACTGCCGGACTTTTCGTCTTGCTTTTCCTCGGATGGCACGTCTGGTACAACGACATTGTGTCGGGAATCGCGCAAGACAACGCCGGAGCCGAACTTGCGGAAGAGTGGAACGATGTTCCCGTTACCGTCCCTGAGTTTGACCGCACTCTAGGAACTTCTGCCGGCGTTGCGGTAGCGCCCGAGCCGCCCATCACCGCTACTCCAAATGATGCGGAACGATTTGCGACGATGCTCGTACCCCGTTTTGGCGAAACGTTCGAGCGCGCGATTGCTGCTGGAATCGACCCTAAAACCGTCCTCAATATCCGCGAGGCGGGAATCGGTCACTACCCACAGTCAAATGATTTAGGTGCAATCGGCAACTTCGCTGTCGCCGGGCACCGCACAACGTACGGAGCCCCGTTTGGGGACATCGCTGAACTCCGCGTCGGCGATCGCATTTACATCGAGACGGATGCCGGATGGTACGTGTACCGATTCCGTAACCTGGAATATGTGTGGCCCAACAACACACGAGTTCTTAAGCCCGTCCCGGAAATGTCCGTCAAGGCAAAGGACCGAATCTTGACGCTGACGAGTTGCCACCCCAAGTTGTCGGCAGCAGAACGTATCATCGCGTATTCGGTGTTCGAAACGTTTGTTCCCCGCGAACTCGGCGCACCAACCGAAGTCGCGGCAATCAAGGCAGCAGGTTAACAGCATGTACGCAGCACTGTGGCGGGTTCTCCCCGGTAGTCGTTGGATGAAGATCCTGCAGGTTTCCGTGCTTTTCATCGCCGTGATGTCAGTCGCTGTGGAGTGGGTGTTCCCGTGGGCGGCGGCGACGTTCATCCAGCCCGACACCGTGGTCGAACCGTGACTCGGATCTTCGTTCTTGATAACTACGACTCTTTCGTTTACACACTCGCGGGGTATTTGAAGCAACTCGGGGCTGACGTCGATGTTGTCCGTAACGATGCTTTCCCGGAATCCGAGATTGCTGAACGCGTCGACGGATATGACGGAATACTCATCTCGCCCGGGCCGGGAAATCCCAGCCAGGCGGGCCTCTCCATCCCCGTGATTCGGTACGCACGCTCCGCTGGAATTCCGTTATTCGGGGTTTGCCTCGGACATCAAGCCATCGCCGAGGCCTTGGGTGGAATCGTCACGCATGCTGAAGAGCTCATGCACGGGAAAACCAGCTCACTGACCCATACCGAGTCCGCGTTGTTCGACGGGGTACCCAACCCATTCACCGCAACGCGTTACCACTCACTGGCGGTCGTTGACGGGACAATCCCCGATGAACTTCGCGTAACCGCTCGGACCGAGGGTGGCGTCATTATGGCAATCGAGCACGTCAGTGAACCACTCTGGGGAGTGCAGTTCCACCCCGAATCGGTTCTCACCGAAGGTGGTTACACGATGCTCGGAAACTGGCTGGAGACAACCGGTTTGACCGGGGTCAGCGCTCTCGCTCGAACACTCAGTCCGCTCGTCTCGCTGGACTAGCCAGCACAGTAAACCAGATTGATGGTCTGGCGTTGCGGACCGTCACCGGGCTTGATTGACTGCGATTTGACCACGGCGCCACCGCAACTAGTGTCGGTCGTCACATTCACCGTGTACTGGACGGTGACGGCTTCGAGGAGTTCCTTGGCCTTTTGAATCGACTTGCCAACGACATCCGGAACCTTCACCAATCCGGTTGAGACAATCA
>JBEGTE010000085.1:0-4579 GCA_041179605.1 Actinomycetota bacterium
AACGATGCCTTTTCTCAACGCCGTTCGTCGAGTCTGCACCGGGCACATTCGAAGTATTTACGGCTCCACCGAAGCCGGCG
Source organism: Actinomycetota bacterium (assembly GCA_041179605.1). GTDB lineage: Bacteria > Actinomycetota > Actinomycetes > Actinomycetales > Microbacteriaceae > MWH-TA3. Next base: position 81 of record JBEGTE010000085.1, read on the forward strand.
GGATTGCCATTTCCGAGGAGCCAACCGAATCTGGATTCACTGGTCGAATTGGTCGTGGCGCTGAGGTGCAGATCGTCACTGGCGCGGGGATCCACGTCGAGCCTGGGACTGAGGGCATTGTGCGCTATCGAGCGCCCGGCCTCATCGCCAACTATCTGGAAAACGGGAGCTTGGCGCCAGTCTCCGATGACGGCTGGTTTTACCCCGGAGACATTGGGCGATTCGACGGCAATGAGCTAGTCATTCTTCGACGCGACGGAGACATCGTCAACGTCGGGGGTGCGAAAGTTAACCCTCTCGAGTTTGAAGCCCTCGCCGAATCCGTTGACGGAGTCAAAGACGCGGGTTGCGCGGCCGTTACTTTTCCCGACGGGTCAACCCACCTTGTGCTCGCCGTAGTCACGAAAGACGAAATCGCGTACAAGGCGGTCATCGCGGAATTCGGGAATCTTCCCGAGTCAAATCGGCCGAACGTCGTGGTTGCCGTTCCATCGATTCCACGGAACAGAAACGGCAAGTTGATGCGCGACGATCTCGCCGAGCGACTCACGCGCTCAATCCGAATTCAGCCCGGGACTTAAAACGGCGGTTTCGGCCCCTTGGAACGGTCCTCCCACGCGAGAAACATGTTTTCATCGTGCAGGGAACGGGCAGCGGATTCGAGTAGGCCCGTCTTCGAGTGCGACGGAAGCCCGTCGCTGCTGGCGATGACCATCCCTAACGGAGCCCCGGCCAATGCGCCCTCCGCGGTCGCGGCGACGAGAACCCAACCCGTCACCATGACGGAGTCACCCTCCAAGGTTTTGATGAATGTGTCAATTGCAGCGTCCATGGTTCCTCGTTTCACTTCCGGGTCGTCGGAAGGTCGCTTATTTTATGTCCGACCACCGACATGAAACCCGAGATGACGGTGGCTGAAACGGTAGGCTCGTCCCATGCTTCTCAGTGACCGTGACATCCGCGCCGAACTCGAATCGGGTCGCGTCCAGCTCGATCCGCTCGACATGAACATGATTCAACCGTCCAGCATCGACGTTCGACTCGACAAGTTCTTCCGCTTGTTCGACAACCACAAATATCCGTTCATCGACCCCGCCGAGGAGCAGCCCGACCTGACCCGTGCGGTCGAGGTGTCGGCGGATGAACCGTTCATTCTGCACCCGGGTGAATTTGTTTTGGGAAGCACGTTCGAACTCGTCACTTTGCCCGACGACATCGCCGCTCGACTTGAAGGCAAGTCGTCGCTTGGTCGTCTCGGACTGCTTACCCACTCGACCGCGGGATTCGTCGACCCTGGTTTCTCGGGTCACGTCACCCTCGAACTGTCGAATGTCGCGACTCTGCCGATCAAATTGTGGCCGGGAATGAAGATCGGGCAGCTCTGCTTCTTCCGCCTGACCTCGGCGAGCGAAAACCCGTACGGTTCGGAAAAGTACGGCAGCCGTTACCAGGGCCAGCGCGGTCCGACAGCGTCACGCTCGTTCAAGAACTTCCACCGCACCGCGCTTTAGTTCGACACACGCCTCGCGACGAAGAACGACGCAATCGTGCCGATGACGGCAGCGACGACGACCGCCGCGGTTCCGGTGTCACCGAACGAGGTGTAGCCGAGCGCAAGGTCGTTGATGAGAAGCGCCACGGTGAATCCGATTGACGAGATCGTCCCGATCAACCAGATGTCGCCGCGCACCAGAGTCGCATCGCGTCGCCCGCCAAAGAATCGCTCGGTAACCCACACCGCGAACACGATTCCGAGGGGCTTTCCGACGACGAGACCGGCCACGATTCCCGCGAACACCGGTGACGTCGTTGCGCACGCGCCAATGACCGCGAGGTCGACACCCGCCGAGACAAGCACGAATAGCGGCACGGCGATGTAAGACGACACCGGGAGAAATGCGGTCAAAGCGCGATCGGCGACAGAGCCGCGGGCGCCCGACGAGGTAGAGAGCAACAAGCCGACCGCAACGCCTGCGATGGTGGCGTGGACACCCGATTGGAACACGAGCCACCACGTCGTGAGGCCGAGGGCGATCAACACAACCGGGTGACCGAGTCGCGTGCGCTGAAGCAACGCGAAAACACCGAGAGCACCGACGGCGCCCAACAGGTACAGAGGTTGCAGGTCGGGCGTGTAAAACAACGCAATGACGAGAATTGCACCGAGGTCGTCGACGACCGCGAGCGCGAGGAGGAAGGTACGCAATGCGGGCTTCGATTTCGGTGCCACCAGCGCGAGCACTGCTAGGGCAAACGCGATGTCCGTCGCCATCGGTATTCCCCAACCCGATGCGGTTTCTTGACCGGCGTTGAAAGCGAGATACAGCAGCGCCGGCAAGACCATCCCGCCAATAGCTGCCGCGACGGGGACCAGCGCTTTTCGCACGGTGTTGAGCGATCCGACCGTGAACTCGTGCCGCAACTCAATTCCGATAACGAGGAAAAAGATTGCGAGCAGGAAATCCGCCACGAACTGGTGAACGTCCATGGTGAACCACGGGAACTTGATCGCAGCGTGGACGACGGTGTCGTAACTGTCTGCGAAGGGCGAGTTCACCCACGCGATCGCAACAATCGCAACCGCGATGGTGATGACACCGGCGCGTGTTTCGGCGGACAGAACCGTCCCGAGCCAGTCGGAGATGCGTCGACGCACTAGTTGCTCAACTTGAGTTCGACGAGTTGCTCGTGTTGCCACACCAACCACGGGCTGAACGCAAAAGGCGCACCCTCGATGGCCGCTCGAAGACTTTCGGGTTTTACCCACCGCCATTCAGCGACCTCGGATTCGGCCGGGTCGGGGTCAGTCACCGCTACTGCCGCAAACACGGGGCAAATCTCGTTCTCGACGATCCCCGACGCGTCCACCGCGCGGTAGCGGAAATCGGGCAACACCGAGTGGATGTTGGAGATCTGCATCCCCAGTTCTTGTTCTGCGCGGCGGCGAATCGCGGCCTCAACGTCCTCATCGGGGCCTGGGTGTCCACAGAACGAGTTCGTCCAGACGCCTGGCCATGTTTTCTTCGAGAGCGCGCGGCGGGTGATGAGAATCTCACCCTCCGCATTGGTCACGTGACATGAAAATGCGAAATGGAGGGGGGTGTCCGTCGTATGCACGGTGGCTTTCGGCGCGGTACCCAGCGGGGTACCAAACTCGTCAACGAGGACAACCAACTCTTCGACATTCACACACTCAGGCTATCCTGAGAGTGTGCCCGTCGTAAATGACGACACCGAGGAGGTAGCAGTGAGCCGATTGAGTTTGTACACCTCCGTTGCCGAGCGCACCGCATCCCTCGTTATCCGTGACTATTCAACGTCGTTCGGACTGGCCTCGCGCATCCTGTCACGCGATTCACGTCAACACATCGAGAACATCTACGCGCTCGTCCGTTTGGCGGACGAGGTGGTCGACGGTGTTGCCGTCGAGGCAGGGCTGGACAGCTCGATGGTGCGACGCTCACTCGATGAGCTTGAACGTGATACCTATGCCGCGATGGAATCGGGCTACTCGACGAACCTCATTGTGCACGCCTTCGCGCACACGTCACGCGCCGTCGGAATCACCCGTGAGATTGTGGAACCCTTCTATACCTCGATGCGAATGGACCTGTCGGACCGCACCTACACCGCGGAGTCATTCGCGACTTACGTTTATGGTTCAGCTGAAGTCGTCGGTTTAATGTGTCTCGCGGTGTTTGTTCGTGACAACAAGCCCGTCCCAACCCAAGCCCACGTGCTGGTCGCCGGCGCGCGGTCGCTCGGTGCCGCGTTCCAGAAGGTCAATTTCCTGCGTGACTTGTCCGCCGACGTCGACGGGCTCGGCCGCTCCTATTTCCCCGGTGTCCGAATCGACACCTTTAGCGAAATCGACAAAAAACGAATCTGCGATGACATCGACGATGACCTTGCCCGCGCCGCTGCCACGCTTCCGCTGTTGCCGCAGGACGCGCGCCGTGCGGTCGGGCTCGCGCACGGCTTGTTCGCATCACTGAATGCCAAGATTCGAAAGACCCCAGCCGAGGTCCTCAAGACCACTCGCATTCGCGTGAGCGATCCCGAGAAGTTCCTTATCGCTGCTCGCGTGATGTTTGGAGGTGCCAAGTGACGAAACAACGTGTCGTCATTATCGGCGGGGGCATGGGTGGCCTCTCCGCCTCGGGACTCCTCGCGCGCGACGGGTATGACGTGACACTTCTCGAGGCTCTGCCCAATACGGGCGGCCGAGCGGGTTCGTGGTCGAAGGACGGGTTCCGGTTTGACACCGGACCATCGTGGTACCTGATGCCCGAGGTGTTTGACCACTGGTACCGCCTGATGGGAACCAGCGCGAAGGAACAACTAGACCTGCGACTTCTCGACCCCGGATATCGGGTGTTCTTCGAGCCGAAGGGCGATGCCCCCGCCGAGCACATCGATGTGCAGGTAGGACGTGACAAAAACCTTGACCTGTTTGAACAGATTGAGCCCGGTTCGCGTGACGCAATGGCGACGTATCT
>JBEGTE010000086.1:0-4549 GCA_041179605.1 Actinomycetota bacterium
GATTCGCGTCCCCGCCGCTCGTCGCCGGGCGATCTTCGATTACCTTCGTGCCAACGGTGTCTGGGTCCAGGTCAACTACATGCCCGTGCACTGGCATCCCGTGTTCGAGGACCTCGGTTACAAGCGCGAGATCACCCCGATCGCGAACGCGTACTACGAGGGCGAGATCTCCCTGCCGATGTTCGCCGACCTTTCCGAGGCGGACCAGGACACGACGATTCGCGTCCTTATCGAAGCGCTGACGAAGGCTTAGGGCCGCTTCAGTTCGAGGTGAACGAGGTCCGCGTCCTCGCGGATGACCTCGTAACCTTTTTTCGCGAATAGAGCCAGCGATGCCGGGTTCGACGGCTTGATCGTGGACAAAATCACGTCTCCCCTGATGTTCGCGTCGAACCACTCGGTGGTGACGTCGAGCATGACCCCGCCGAACCCCTGGCCGCGCTGGTCGGGGGCGACGGTGATGGAAATCTCCCAGCCGCCTTCTCGGCGGTCGAGTCGGGTGGTTCCGACGGGCTCGCCGTCCACCTCGACGACGAACAAGTGACGGTCCTCGCTCGCGATCGACGCGTCAAGCCACGCGCGGTGGCCTTCTTCGGTGACGACTCCCGTGTCGATGCTCGATTCGCGGGTTCCCGGGTCGTTGCGCCAGTCGAGCAGCATCGCCCAGTCGTCGGCGGTTGCGGGCCGTATGCGGGTAGATTTGTCTCTTGTGAAACCATTCATCATTGCCGAGGTTAGCGGAAATCACAACGGTTCCCTTGAGCGCACGCTCGACATCGTTCGAGCCATGGCGGGGACCGGCGTTGACGCTGTCAAGTTCCAGACGTACACCGCAGACACGATCACCCTTGACGTTGATGTTCCGCCGTTCCGCGTGTCCGCCGACCACCCGCTGTGGGGCGACCGCAAACTGCACGACCTGTACAAGGAAGCCAGCTTCCCGTGGGAGTGGCACAAGGAAGTGTTCGACGTCGTCACTGGGCTCGGGATGGAAGCCTTCTCCACTCCGTTCGACGAAACCGCGGTTGAATTCCTCGAGGACCTGAAGGTTCCGCGGTACAAGATCGCGTCGCTCGAAATCGTTGACCTTCCCCTGATTCGCCAGGTCGCGCAGACCGGCAAGCCCGTCATCATCTCGACCGGTACCGCGACTCTCGGTGAGATCGAGGATGCCGTCACCGCCGCTCAGGACGGTGGCGCGAAAGACATCACGCTCTTGGTGTGCACCAGCTCGTACCCCGCGAAGCCTGAGGACGCCCACCTCGCTCGTATCCCGGTTCTCAAGGACCTGTTCGGTGTCAACGTCGGACTGTCCGACCACACCGTCGGCCTTGCCGTCGCTGTGGCGGCCGTGGCTCTCGGTGCGACGATGATCGAGAAGCACGTGACCCTCGCGCGCGCGGACGGCGGCGTTGACGCCGAGTTCTCGGCCGAGCCCGCCGAAATGAAGACGCTCGTCGAGGCGTGCCACGACGCGGCCAAGGCGATCGGCTCCACCTCTGCGTGGCGCACCGACGCCGAAGCGGAGTCGACCCGCCTTCGCCCCTCGCTGTACGTCACTGCGTCCGCGAAGGCCGGCGACGTGATTACTCACGACAACGTGCGTTCGGTTCGTCCTGGTGGCGGACTCGCCCCCAAGCACCTCGACGTCGTCATCGGACAGAAATTCGTCGTCGACGTCGAGCCGGGAACGCCGGTTCAGTGGGGGATCGTCGGTTAGATCGTCCCGAGTGACGGTGCTCTACGAAACAGGGCTGCGCGTGAAGCGCTCGTGACCGTCATCCAGTCCAACCGACTCCTGCACGATGTAGAGCGGTCGTCCCTTGATTTCGTTGTAGATGCGACCGATGTATTCGCCCAGAATTCCGATCGAAATTAGTTGAACCCCGCCCAAGAAGAACACGGCGATGAGAACGCCGGGGAGCCCCGCAATCCAGTTGTTTTCGAAGATTCGGATGAACAGGCCATAAACGACGCCGATCAGGGCGATGAACGCTGAAAAGATTCCCAGCCCGACCGAGAACTGCAGTGGTTTGCGCGAAAACGACATGATGCCGTCAATCGCGAAACGAAGCATTTTCGTCAGCGGGTACTTGCTCGTCCCCGCAAAGCGCTGTTCACGGTTATAAGGGAGGGCGACCTGCTTGAATCCGACCCAGCTGACCATCCCGCGAACAAATCGTTCACGCTCCGGCATTGCACGCAGAGTGTCGACAACCGCGCGACTCATCAATCGGAAATCACCGGTGTCGAGCGGGATCGGGACTTCCGACAACTTATTGAGAAGTCGGTAGAACGCCCGTGCGGTTGCGACCTTGAACATCGACTCGCCGGCACGGTGAGCGCGGGTCCCGTACACGACGTCGTATCCGGTTTGCCACAACGTGATCATCTCGTGCACCACCTCGGGCGGGTCCTGCAGGTCGGCGTCGATGAGCACAACGGCGTCTCCCGCCGCCGCATCAATCCCCGCACTGACCGCTACCTGGTGACCGAAATTGCGGGCGAATCCGATGACCTTGATGCGCGCATCGTGTTCGGCAAATCCTTTGAGAAGTTCACGTGTGCGGTCCTTGGAGCCGTCGTCAACAAACACAAACTCAACCATGACGCTTTGTGCGTCGTCAGCGAAGGCCGTGAGTCGCTTGATCGTCTCGCCGATGACCTCTTCTTCGTTGTAGCAGGGAACCACAACGGAGACGAGCGGTTTCGACGAAGGGGCGGGTATTCGACTCATGCTCTTATTTTAGGCGTCGGGGGAACGCCGGAACGAGAAATGCTTGTGTCCGAGGTAGCTAATCACAACAGCCACGCACGTGAACATCACCTGTGCGAGATACACGTTCACCCCGGCGACGCGAACCAACAGTGGCAGGACGATGGCGTTGATCGAGAGAGGCAAGACATAGACGGACTGAAAGCGCACCCAATCCATCAGGATCGGTCCGCTGACACGGAAGACGACCCAGCGGTGCAGAACAAAAGCGACGGACGACGAGATGGCGTGTGACAGCAGGAGAACGACGACCTCGTGGAGCGCGCCGTCGGTCAGGAATTGAATTGCGCTGAACGAGCCGATTCCGACGACGGTGTTGAACCCGCCGACGAGAAGAAACCGAATCTTCTCGGCAATCGATTCTTTGCGCGCTGCGGTGTTCATCGCGTCGCCTCGCACGCAAGGGAGAATTCGGCTGGGGACCATGACGTCACTTCGATGATGGCAACGTCGCCGCACGTCGTCGACGCGTCGAATTCGGCCTTCGTCGGCGTCAGTGAATCGTCGCCATAGACCGAAAAGCCATACGCCTCGTGTGACGCAACGACACCCCTGTGCAGAGGAATTCCGGTTTCGGCGTACACCATGAGCGGTAGCGGCCACATCGCGTCAAAATTCGTCGCCGGGGTCGACGCGGAATCAACCTGGACCCACATTTCGCGAGGAATGAACAACCTCGAATTGTGCGCGTCGAGACGATGTTCGTTTGTGAATTCGGACAGAGCGTGTGCGAAAGACACCAAGCCCCCTCGCTCATTCGGTGGCGGAGGCACGGCCTCGGTGAACGCGGTACTAAGGGAACCGGTGAGCACGGTCGGGTTGGGGTTCAACACGCTGAAATCGGTCGATTTCCACCCCAGCAGCCCAAAAAGAATGAGTGCAGAGACAAGCACCACACCCTCCCGCGGTGCGCCACGGACGCTCCGCCCGATGTTCACCTTGTCGCGGTCGCCAGCGAACTGCGCGATAACCCCGAGCGAGATTGTCAGCAAAATGAAGAACAGTGCCTGGGCAAAGTACCAACGGTCACTCTTGTCCATCTTGGCGAACGCCATCGCCGCGAGAATCGCGGTCCCGCCCATCGTGATTCCCAGCAATCGCTTGTGGAGGGCGGTCGGGCGCAGAAAAGCGACAATCGCGAAGAGCACGATGAGCGCGTACAGTCCGAGCACGAGGTTCGCGCTGATGTCGCGAAGCAGCAGCAGTCGCGCGGTCGCGTAAACGCGCTTGTACAGCGTGAAGGACTCCGCCCCGACATTCGGTCGGTCACTGGCGATCAGGCTTCCGTAGGCGACGATGAACGTGCCCCACGAAACTCCGAGTGCGTAAATGCGCCAGTCCTTCAAATTGCCCAACCAAAGCAACAGACCGACGATGAACATGAACATGAACCCGGTCGAAATTTTTCCGACGCTGAGTGTCGCCCCGAGAAGTCCAATGAGGACGAGAGTTCGACCCGTCGGAGGAGAAGTGGATGAAATCGTGCGCCACACGAACGGCGCGGTCACCAAGAACACAAACGACGTGAACCACAGCCCCTGCGAACCGACAACATGCCACATTCCCACGAAGGCGGGAATGAACAGGACGGGCGCGAGCACCTGGGCCCACGCCGGCATGGTGCGAAGTTGCGTCCACAACAGCATCAGTGCTGCGAACACGAACAGCATGATTTTCAGTTGCAACAAAAAGCCGACCGCAACGAGAGGCGTCAACCCGGTGACACTCAAGATTCCCGCATCGACGTAGTGACTCAGGACGTGGTACGGCGTA
>JBEGTE010000087.1:0-4541 GCA_041179605.1 Actinomycetota bacterium
AAGGGGCTCCAAATCGACTTCAGCGACGAACGTGCCGAAGGTCGATCGGACTCGTTCCTCTACGAACGCGGACTCGAAGACTACGTCGAGTACCTCAACTCGGCGAAAAAGATCGAAGTGATTCACTCGGACATCATCAGCCTCGAATCCGAGGACAAAAGCCGCACGATTTCACTCGAACTGGCAATGCAGTGGACCACTGCGTACTCGGAGAGCATCCACACCTACGCGAACACGATCAACACTCACGAGGGTGGAACCCACGAAGAAGGTTTCCGTGCCGCGTTGACGTCGCTCATCAACCGATATGCGCGTGACAAGGGACTACTCAAGGAAAAGGACGAAAACCTTTCCGGCGACGACGTTCGCGAGGGGCTCACCGCGGTCATCTCGGTGAAGTTGTCAGAACCCCAATTCGAAGGTCAAACAAAAACCAAGCTGGGAAACACCGAAGCGAAGTCGTTCGTTCAAAAGGTCGTCGGCGACAAGTTGGGGGATTGGTTCGACAGCCACCCCAGCGAAGCAAAGGACATAGTTCGCAAGGCGATCCAGGCGTCCGCCGCTCGAATCGCCGCTCGAAAGGCGCGCGAAAGCACTCGCCGAAAGGGCTTGCTTGAATCGAACAGCATGCCCGGCAAGTTGAAAGACTGCCAGTCAAAAGACCCCAGCATCTCCGAAGTGTTCCTTGTCGAGGGGGACTCGGCAGGTGGATCGGCCGTTCAGGGTCGAAACCCCGAAACTCAGGCGATTTTGCCGCTCCGCGGAAAGATCCTCAACGTCGAAAAGACCCGACTCGACCGCGCGCTGGCCAACAACGAAATCCAGGGGATGATTACGGCCTTCGGTTGTGGAATCGCCGACGAATTCGACATCGAAAAGGCTCGGTACCACAAGATCGTTTTGATGGCGGATGCCGACGTCGACGGTCAGCACATCACGACGCTGCTTTTGACGCTGCTCTTCCGCTACATGCGCCCGCTGATTGACGCCGGTTTTGTGTACCTCGCGCAGCCGCCGCTCTACCGACTCAAGTGGACCAACTCGGAACACCAGTACGTCTATTCCGACCGTGAACGCGATGCGCTCGTGGAATCCGGAACTAAGGAAGGCAAGAAGCTTCCGAAGGACAACGGAATCCAGCGATACAAGGGTCTCGGTGAAATGAACCACCAAGAACTGTGGGACACGACGATGAACCCCGACACTCGCACCCTGTTGCAGGTCACCCTCGCCGATGCGGCGATTGCCGACGGCGTCTTCTCGACCCTGATGGGCGAAGACGTTGGCGCACGGCGAACCTTCATTCAGCAGAACGCAAAGGATGTGCGCTTCCTCGACATCTAGTCGACGCGCGAGAGAAAAACTATGAGCGAGCAGTCAGACCGCATCCAACCAGTCGATCTCCAGATGGAGATGCAGAGGTCGTACCTCGATTACGCGATGAGCGTCATCGTCGGCCGAGCACTTCCGGACGTCCGTGACGGACTCAAGCCCGTCCACCGTCGTGTGATTTACGCGATGTTCGATGGCGGGTACCGTCCCGACAAGGCGTTCTCGAAGTGCTCGCGCGTGGTCGGTGACGTCATGGGTCAGTTCCACCCGCACGGTGACTCCGCGATTTACGATGCTCTCGTTCGACTCGTTCAGCCGTGGAGCCTTCGATACCCGCTGGCTTCCGGCCAGGGAAACTTCGGTTCACCCGGTAACGACGGTGCCGCCGCACCTCGATACACCGAAACCCGCATGGCACAGCTCGCCATGGAGATGGTTCGTGACATCGATGAAGACACGGTCAACTTCCAAGACAATTACGACGGTCGAACTCAAGAACCGTCGATTCTTCCCAGCCGTTTTCCGAACCTGCTGGTCAATGGATCGGTCGGTATCGCGGTCGGTATGGCCACCAATATCCCGCCTCACAACCTGCGCGAAGTTTCCGAGGCGGCGCTGTGGCACCTTGCCAACCCGAACGCTGTCGGCGATGAACTGCTCGGCGCAATCCTCGACCGTGTCAAGGGACCCGACTTCCCGACCGGCGCCCAGATTCTGGGAACCCGCGGAATTCAGGACGCCTATCGCACCGGCCACGGTTCCATCACCATGCGCGCTGTCGTCGAAACAGAAGAAATCCACGGACGCACGTGTCTTGTCGTCAGCGAACTCCCGTACCAGGTCAACCCCGACAACCTCGCGATTCGAATCGCTGATCTTGTCAAGGAAGGCAAGATTCAGGGAATCGCCGACATCCGCGACGAGTCCTCGGGTCGAACCGGTCAGCGACTGGTCATCGTTCTCAAGCGCGACGCGGTCGCCAAAGTCGTCCTCAACAACCTGTACCGCCAGACGCAGTTGCAGGAAAACTTCGGTGCGAACATGCTCGCCATCGTCGACGGTGTTCCGCGAAACCTCACGATCGACCAGTTCATCACGTTATGGGTCGCGCACCAGATTGAAGTCATCGTTCGACGCACGCAATTCCGCCTCAACAAGGCCGAGGCCGATGCACACATCTTGCGCGGGTACCTCAAGGCACTCGACGCACTCGACGAGGTCATCGCCCTCATTCGCAAGTCACCCACCGTCGAGGACGCGCGCGAGGGACTCGTCAAACTGCTGAAGGTTGACGAAGTTCAGGCGACCGCGATTCTGAACCTCCAGTTGCGTCGTCTCGCCGCACTTGAACGCCAAAAGATCCTTGACCAGGCCGCCGAAATAGAGAAGCAGATCGCCGAATTCAAGGCGATCTTGGCCAGCCCCGACATGCAGCGGGACATCGTCTCGACCGAACTCACCGAAATCGTCGACAAGTTCGGCGATGACCGTCGTACCGCCATCGTCCCCAGCGAGGGCGACCTCACCAACGAAGATCTCATTCCGGTCGAAGAGATGGTCGTCACCGTGACCCGTGGCGGATACATCAAGCGCACGCGCAGCGACAACTACCGTTCACAAAAGCGTGGCGGTAAGGGAATCAAGGGTGCGACTCTGCGCGCAGACGATGTCGTCCAGCACTTCTTCGTCACAACAACTCACCACTGGCTGTTGTTCTTCACGGACAAGGGTCGCGTCTATCGCACCAAGACTCACCAGGTGATGGAAGCCGCTCGCGACGCGAAGGGTCAGCACATCGCCAACCTTCTCGCTCTGCTTCCCGGTGAATCGGTTGAGCAAATCGTCGACATTCCCAACTACGACGCGGCCGAGTACCTCGTGCTTGCGACTCGTAAGGGAATCATCAAGAAGACGAAGCTGCAGGAGTACAACACGAATCGCTCGGGCGGCGTCTTCGCCATCGACCTCGCCGTCGAAAAGGGCAAGGACGGAAAGCCGATTCTTGACGACGAAGGACTGCCGAACTACCTCGACACCGTCGTGTCAGCGATGCTCGTCAACAAGGACTCGGAAATCCTCCTCGTTTCCAAGGCGGGAATGTCGATCCGGTTCGCTGCGGATGACACCACCTTGCGCCCGATGGGCCGCAAAACCGGCGGAGTCAAGGGAATTGCCCTGCGAACGGGCGATGAACTGCTGTCTGCAGCGGTCGTGTCCGATCAGGGTTATGTTTTCGTCGTGACCGAGAGCGGATACGCGAAGCGCACCGACGTAAGCCAGTACCGCGTCCAAAACCGCGGTGGAATCGGCATCAAGGTCGCCAAGCTCACCGACGAACGCGGTGGATTGACCGGCGGACTCATCGTCGACGACGGTGACGAAGTTCTCGTCATCATGGAGGGCGGCAAGGTCGTCCGGTCCAACGTCGACGGCGTCCCCGCCAAGGGCCGCGACACCATGGGCGTCGTCTTCGCCCGTCCCGACGAGGGTGACAAGATTCTCGCCATCGCGCGCAACACGGAACGTAATCTAGACTCGTCGACAGACGATGAAGAGGCGGAAACCCCCGAGGTCGACGCCGTGATCACAGAAACGGAAGCACCCGCCAATGAATAAGCCGGCACCCGCGAAGCAGGTTCGACTGCGACTCGTTCACATCGACTTCTGGTCGGCCGTCCGTAACTCGTTCGTTGTGGCACTGTCGATTTCCGTCATCTTGCTCGTCTTCAACCTTCTCGCCTGGTTGCTGCTCACAGTTCTTGGTGTCGTCGACATCGTCAACAACACCATCAGCCAGATCATCGGAGTCGACTTCCTCGGACTCACCGACCTCATGTCGTTCCCGTCGATGATCGTTTTCACCCTGCTGACCGCGCTGGTCAACATCATTTGTGGGACTGCACTCGGTGCACTCGGCTCGATCGCGTTCAACTTCATCGCCCGTATCACCGGCGGTCTGCGCGTCGCGTTCACCAACGACTAGGTGACGATTTTCCCCACCGCGCAATCTTTGATAGGCTCGGTGAGGTTTCGGGGCTATAGCTCAGGCGGTTAGAGCGCTTCGCTGATAACGAAGAGGTCCCAGGTTCAAGTCCTGGTAGCCCCACTCGATTCCACAAGAATCGAAATGTTGGGGGCTTAGCTCAATTGGTAGAGCGCCTGCTTTGCAAGCAGGAGGTCAGGGGTTCGATTCCCCTAGCCTCCACCCA
>JBEGTE010000088.1:0-4529 GCA_041179605.1 Actinomycetota bacterium
ACCTTGTCGCCGAGTCGCTCGATGGCTTCGGGGCTCGGCCCAATCCAGATGATTCCCGCCGCGGTCACCGCGCGGGCAAAGTCAGCGTTCTCCGCAAGGAATCCGTAGCCGGGGTGAATCGCGTCGGCGCCGGTGCGCTTGGCCGCGTCCAAAATTTTGTCGATGACGAGGTAGGTCTCGGCGCTCGTCGTGCCGTTCAGCGAAATCGCTTCGTCGGCCATCTTCGCGTGTTGCGCGTTGATGTCCTGGTTCGCGTACACCGCAACCGTCCTAATTCCCGCGTCCTTGGCGGCACGAATGACGCGGACAGCGATCTCGCCACGATTGGCGATGAGGACCTTGGTGATGCGCTTCGACATGCCTCATAGCCTATTGGTCGGGGCGCGACCTGTCAGTATCCGTCAGCGGTTCCAGAGGTCGGTCCACTCGATGTCGAACGACCGCACGAGGTTGCGCAGTGCCGGCAAGGACAGCCCAACGACAGTGTGCGGATCTCCGACAATTCGATCGATGAATGCACCACCCAGCGAATCGATGGTGAATGCCCCGGCGACTTTGAGTGGTTCGCCCGAGGCGATGTACGCGTCGATTTCCGTTTCGGTGACGTCCGCGAAGTGAACCTCGGCGTGAGTGACGACTCCGACGCCTGCAGCGCTCTGCCCGCCACGATGGTCGATCAGCCAATGCCCCGAATACAGCACCCCCGAGCGGCCGGTTTGACGCAACCAGCGTTCGCGCGCGACCGCGGGATCGTGCGGTTTGCCGTGGATGATTCCGTCAATGACGAACGCACTGTCACCACCGAGGATCAGTCCGTCGATGTCCGAGCCGAATTGTTCGGCGACCGCTTCTGCCTTCGCCCGCGCCAACAGGGCGACCATGTCGTGTGCGGACATTTCGCCCGCGGCGGCAACAACCGCGTCCTCGTCAACGCCGGGCGAGTACGTCACCGGCTCAATCCCCGCCGAACGAAGCGTCACCAGTCGGGCGGGTGAGGTGGAGGCAAGATACAGACGCACAGCCCGACACTACCTCCCTCGTAGGCTAGAGGAATGGGTGAATGGCTTGGACAGACGGTTGAACTGACGCCGACGGGGATCGCACACGGCGGATACTCGGTCGCGAGGCTCGACGGCCGTGTCGTATTCGTGTCCGACGCCATCCCCGGTGAGACGGTCATCGCGCGCGTGACTGACGACTCGAAGTCGAGTTTCTGGTGGGCCGACACCGTATCCGTCGTCACCCCGTCAGAACACCGCGTCCCGCACATCTGGCACGAAGCCGATGTGTCGCGTGACCCCGAACGTCGTGTCGGTGGTGCCGATTTTGGCCACATCGCTCTTGCACACCAACGTGAACTCAAGAAGGACGTCCTTCGTGACGCCCTGATTCGGTTCGGTAAAGTCGACGCCGCGACGGTATCGCTGCTCCTCGACAAGGTCGCGGCCCTGCCCGGCGATGACAAGGCGAACGGTCTCGGCTGGCGCACGCGCGTTCGGCTTCACACCGACGACCGCGGCCACGTCGGGCCACGCGCGCGCAAGTCACACGAGGTCATTCGTGTCTCGTCACTTCCTCTGGCTACCGCCGGTGTGAACGAAATCGCGCCACTTCGCGACGAGTACGGCAACGTCGGCTCCGTCGACGTGCTGTCGCCGTCAATCGGTGATCCGCGCCTGATTGTCGGACACCAAAAGCCGACCGTCATTCGCGAAAAGGTCGGCGACCGAGAATTCCGAGTCGACGACAATGGCTTCTGGCAGGTTCATCGCGAAGCACCGGTCGCCCTCTCGAACGCCGTCCGAGAGGCAATCGACCCGACCCGCTTCGATGCGACCGCCTACAACCTCGATCTGTACGGCGGCGTCGGGCTGTTTGCGGCGGCGCTCGCCGATGTTGGCGGGTCGTCGACTCGTGTGACGTCTGTTGAGGCGAACGAACGCGCAACCGAGCACGCCGGCGAAAACCTTGCGGAGTGGGTTGGCGCGATGGCTGAGACAGCAAAAGTGGACCGCTGGCTCTCGGCGCTGGATCGACGTGCAACCCCCGTCGAGAGAACCAGACTCGAAGCGGCGACCGTTGTCCTCGACCCGCCGCGCACGGGTGCCGGCCGTGATGTCATGGCCCTGCTCACGCGACTGGCTCCGGCTCAGCTCGTCTACGTCGCGTGTGACCCTGTCGCCCTGGCGCGAGACGTCGCGTTTGCGACCGCGGCCGGTTATCGACTCACCACGATTCGGGCGCTCGACATGTTCCCCCACACGCACCACGTCGAGGCGGTCGCGACTCTCGTGCGCGACGGTCACGCGTCCGAATAGGTGCCGACGAGCGCGTTGCTCGGTATTGTGAAGGCGTGACTGAAGACTCAACCACGCCGGACATGTCGACGACCGCTGGCCGCCTCGCCGACTTCGCCAACCGACTCGAAAACCTCAAGGTTGCACAGAAGGTTGCCGAAGAGAAGCAGAAGCCGAAGGGCAAGAACGCGGCGATGGAGCGCATCAAGATGCTCATCGACCCCGGAACCGCTCTCACCGAGATCGACAAGTTCCGGAAGTCGCGCGCCGACGTGGGTGGTGCGAACCGTCCCGATCGTGACTCGGTCATCATCGGTGTCGGAACCGTTCACGGACGACAGGTCGCCATCTTCAGTCAGGACTTCTCCGTTTTCGGTGGTTCGCTCGGTGAAGCCGCCGGCGCCAAGATCGTCAAACTCCAGGAATACGCGCTCAAAGCTGGTGTTCCCATCATCGGAATCCTCGACTCGGGTGGCGCGCGAATCCAGGAGGGCGTCACCGCTCTCGGCAAGTACGGGGAAATTTTCCGCCTCAACACCGCCGCGTCTGGTGTCATCCCGCAGATTTCCATTATTTGTGGACCCGCCGCTGGTGGAGCAGTATATTCGCCGGCGCTGACCGACTTCGTCGTCATGGTTGACAAGACCAGCCAGATGTTTGTGACCGGCCCCGATGTGATCAAGGCGGTCACAGGCGAGGACGTCGAGATGGAGGACCTGGGTGGTGCGCGTAAGCACTCGCAGGACACTGGTGTGTCGCACTTCCTCGCGACCGACGAGCCCGACGCGTTCGATTACGTTCGCGCTCTTCTCGGATACCTGCCCCAGAACAACCTGGCGACCCACACCGAGTACGCGGCGATTGTTGACGAGACCCCCAACGAGCGGGACAAGGAACTCGACACGATCATTCCCGACAGCGCGAACCAGCCGTACGACATGCTCGAGGTCATCAATCACGTCGTTGACGAGGACTCGTTCCTCGAGGTGCAGCCGCTGTTCGCCCCCAACATCGTCATTGGGTTCGCGCGCGTCGAGGGGAAGCCCGTCGGCATCGTTGCCAACCAGCCGAAAGAGATGGCGGGAACGCTGAACATTGACGCCGGTGAAAAGGCCGCGCGATTCGTGCGGTTTTGTGACTCGTTCGGACTGCCCATCATCACGCTCGTCGACGTTCCCGGCTACTTGCCAGGAACTGACCAGGAATGGCAGGGCGTCATTCGACGTGGCGCCAAGTTGCTCTACGCCTACTCCGAAGCCACCGTTCCGCTCGTGACCGTCATCACCCGCAAGGCTTACGGCGGTGCGTACATCGTGATGGGCTCGAAGCATCTCGGTGCCGACATCAACATGGCATGGCCGACCGCGGAAATTGCTGTCATGGGTGGCCAGGGTGCCGTGAACATCTTGTACCGAAACGAACTCAAGGAGGCGGCCGAGCGTGGCGACGACATCGACGCCGTTCGCGCCAAGCTTGCCAACGAGTACACGTACAACGTGGCCAGCCCGTTCCTCGCGGCCGAGCGTGGCGAGATCGATAACGTCATCTACCCGCACATGACTCGCTCGGCGATTGTGCGCGCGCTGCGTGCCCTCGCGACCAAGCGTGCGAGCCTGCCGCCCAAAAAGCACGGAAACATCCCGCTCTAATGTCCGACGAAACCCCCGAGGTCGACCCGCTCACGCTGATTCACGTCGTGAGAGGCGAACCGACGGCGGAGGACATCGCTGCCGCCAAAGCAGTCGTAGCTGGCATGTTGCGAGAAGGCGGCGCGGTGGACATAACTGCGAC
This sequence comes from Actinomycetota bacterium, assembly GCA_041179605.1. Taxonomy (GTDB): domain Bacteria; phylum Actinomycetota; class Actinomycetes; order Actinomycetales; family Microbacteriaceae; genus MWH-TA3. The sequence goes on from JBEGTE010000088.1 coordinate 4,089, forward strand.
GGTCGACCGATGGGCTGCGTCGACACGTACGGGTCGCGAGCAGGTCGAGCAGGGAATCCACACCTGGGACGATCTGGCTCAGTGAGTCCGGTCACCTGGCTGGACTCCGTTCCGTCGACGAGCACCGCTCTTCGTGATGTTCCCGCCGAAAACGGCGATTGCATCGCGACGATGGATCAAACTGCCGGTCGTGGTCGGTTGGGTCGTGACTGGGTCGAGTTGTCGGGCAAGGGACTCGCGGTATCGATGGTCGTGACCGAGCCCGTATCAGTTCCTACTCTTGTGCCGCTCATCGCGGGCTCCACCGCGATTGATGTGCTACGGGAAATGACAGGTGACGCCGACGAATTGTGGATGAAGTGGCCGAACGACATCTACATCGGGGACAAAAAGGTCGCGGGAATTCTCACCGAAATGCCAACCTCAGAACGAATCGTCATC
>JBEGTE010000089.1:0-4519 GCA_041179605.1 Actinomycetota bacterium
TATTACGAGAACGAGCGGACGAACGGAGCGTGAGCCATGGAGAAGCAGACCATCCGTGCGACGACCTCACGTCGTCGCGCCGTACACATTGATGAACAACTGAACGCTCCGAAGAGCCTTCGACCCGTTCTGTCCCGCCGTTCCAACGACCGTTTCGGCCGTTTCACCGAGGGCGTTGCGCGTGCGATGGGAACCCCCTGGTTCCTCATCATCCTCACGATCATTGTGGTGTCCTGGATGACGTTCAACACACTCGCACCGGAAGCGTGGCGCTTCGACTCTGCGGCCATCGGATTCACCGCTCTGACACTGATTCTGTCGCTGCAGGCGTCGTATGCGGCGCCGCTCATCCTGTTGGCGCAGAATCGCCAGGACGACCGCGACCGCGTCGCGATGGAGCAGGACCGCCAGCGCGCCGAACGCAACCTTGCTGACACGGAATACCTGGCCCGCGAGGTGGTCGCTTTGCGACTCGCGATCAAGGATGTTGCGACGAAGGACTTCATTCGCGCCGAACTCCGCGCACTTCTCGAGGAACTGGACAAGTCCGGCCAGACCGATGACAAGTCCTGACGCGATTCGAGACGCGGTCGGTCGGGTCGTCGATCCGGAACTTCGCCGTCCTCTGGCGGAACTGGGCATGGTGGGCGAGGTGTCTGTCGACGCCGATGTGGCGTCGGTTGAGGTGCGACTGACAATCGCCACGTGCCCCAAGCAGTCGCAGATTGAGGACGCCGTTCGTGCGGCGGCGTTGGACACCGGCGTTGACTCGGTTTCGGTGACATTCGGTGTCATGAGTGACGAGGAGCGCCAAGCGCTCTCTGACCGCATTCATGGCGGACGCTCGCCCGAGGACCGGTTCGGCCCGAATTCACTCACCCGCGTCATTGCCGTTACGAGCGGCAAGGGCGGCGTCGGAAAGTCGACCGTCTCGGCCAACCTCGCGGTGTCGCTCGCTCGTCGAGGCCTCAAGGTCGGACTGCTCGACGCAGACGTGTTCGGTTTCTCGATTCCAGGGCTGATGGGGATCGAGGGGGAGAAACCGACCAAGGTCGCGGACATGATCCTGCCGCCAGTGGCTCACGACGTATCCGTCATCTCGATCGGAATGTTCGTCGACCCGCACACCCCCGTCTCGTGGCGAGGGCCGATGTTGCACCGAACGGTCCGCCAGTTTCTCGCGGACGTCTATTACGGCGACATCGATGTTCTTGTGTGCGACCTGCCTCCCGGGACCGGTGATGTGGCGATTTCACTTGGCCAGATGGTTCCGCACGCGGACGTCGTCGTTGTCACAACTCCGCAGTCGACCGCGAGCGACGTTGCCGAGCGTTCCGGACTTGTTGCGCGACAACTCGGTCAGAACGTCATCGGAGTTGTCGAAAACATGAGCGACTGGACGGACGCTGACGAAAATCGTCACGCGATGTTTGGAAATGGTGGCGGCAAGGACGTTGCCGACCGACTAGGTGTTCCGCTTTTGGGCGAGATTCCGCTCAGCCCTGCTGTGATTTCGGCGGGGAACGCGGGTGAGCCGGTTGTTCGGCAGTCGGGTGATTCCGCCGCTGTCGCAATCGAGTCCGTCACCGACGCGATCGTGAAAGCCGCGAAACCGCGCGGAAACGCGTCGCTACCGCTGAGCTTTTAGCCACGCCTCGACGTCGTCTGCGGTGCGAGGGATTCCCGCCGACAAGTTCTCGGCGCCGGTCGCGGTGACAAGGATGTTGTCTTCGATGCGAACACCGATTCCGCGGAACTCTTCGGGGACGGTGAGGTCATCGGCCTGGAAATAGAGTCCGGGCTCGATTGTGAAGACCATTCCCTCGCGGACAATTCCCTGCTTATAGAACTCTTTGCGCGCCTGACCGCAGTCGTGAACGTCGAGCCCCAGGTGGTGGCTTGTTCCGTGGACCATGTACCGACGGTGATGCTGACCGGATTCGGCGACGGACTCCTCGAGGCTGACGGGCAGGAATCCCCACTCGGACACCTTGCGGGCGATGACCGCCATTGCGGCGGCGTGGACTTCAGCGAACACGATTCCGGGCTTGACGATGGCGAACGCGGCGTCGGCGGCTTCGCGGACTGCTTCGTACACCTGGCGCTGGACGGGCGAGTACGTGCCCGACACGGGGAAGGTGCGGGTGATGTCGGCGGTGTACAGGCTCTCAACCTCGACGCCGGCGTCCATCAGCACGAGATCGCCGTCGTTGACGGGACCGTCGTTGCGCGTCCAGTGCAACACACAGGCGTGTGCACCTGCGGCGGCGATCGTTTCGTAACCGATGGCATTGCCCTCCGCACGGGCGCGGCGGTTAAAGGTCCCCTCGATAAGCCGCTCGCCACGCTCGTGCGCCACGATTTCGGGGATGTCGCGAAGGACGTCCTCGAATCCGCGTTTCGTGGCGGCGATGGCGGCACGCATCTCGGCAATTTCAAAAGCGTCCTTGACGAGTCGCTGTTCGCTGGTGAAACGGAAGAAGTCTTGATCCGCGTCGGCCGTTGCCCCGCGGGACGCATCGACGGAGGAGGTGACGTCCTGGTCGGCTTCGCGAATCACGAGCCACGACGAATCAGCGTGCTTCACCAACTCGTCGAACTGCGAGCGCGGTGAGGTGGTGAGACCAAGTTCGACCGAGACGTCATCAGGGCTGGGGCGTGGCCCCACCCAGAATTCTCCGATGTCCGAGTCGCTGTAAAACTCCTCCGTGCCGCGACCGGCGGGGAATCGGTAGTAGAGCGTCGCGTCGTGCTCGTTTCCGCGCGGAGTCAGAACGAGGACGCTGTCCGCGACGGTGTCTGATCCCCACCCCGTGTAATACGCGAACGACGAGTGCGCGCGGTAAGGGTGGTGGGTGTCGTACGAGCGAACCAACCACTGTCCGGCGGGAATGACGAGCGTTTTCCCCGTAAATGCGGCGGATAGTGCGTGGCGGCGTTCCACACAGAACGGAACCTGTTCGCGCACTCGCGCGGCGGGGCGTTCACGGTCCGCCCAATCACCCGAAATGAAAGCCTTGAATGCGCTGTCCACGGGAAGTGTCGACCGATTATCGTTGCGCTGTGCTGCGTCGTCGCTCATGTCACCAAGTCTGGCACGGCTCGAAACTAGACTGACCACGTGACGGACCCCCGAATCGACCTGCACCTGCACTCGAACCGCTCAGACGGTTCGGAGCCGCCCGCTGTCGTCATGCGTGCCGCCAAGAACGAGGGGCTCGACATCGTCGCTCTCACAGATCACGATACGACGGACGGTTGGGATGAAGCACGCGGGGCGTGCGCGGATTTGGGGTTGACGTTCGTTCCCGGAATCGAGTTCTCCGCGTCGCACCACGGGTCCATCGTTCACCTGCTCGGCTATCTGGTTGACCCGACAGAGCCGACGTTTGCGGACACGTGTGCGCGGACTCGTGATGACCGCCAGTGGCGATTCGAAAAGATGGTCGACAATCTGCACCAGGACTTTGGCGGTATGACGCGCGAGTTCGCGTATTCGTTCCACGTCGACGGCGCCACTCTCGGCCGCCCGACTATTGCTCGCGCTCTAATCGACCTCGGGATTGTCTCGACCGTGTCCGAGGCGTTTGATGACCTGCTGTCCTCGTCGAACTCACGCTATTACGCAGGACACTTTGCCCCGACGATCGAGGACGCCATTGGAATCGTACGAAACGCGGGCGGAGTGCCCGTGCTCGCGCACCCGTGGACCGCGACGCGGACGACGCTGGTTGCCGAGCACGACACGGACGAGGCGATTAGTGCTCGATTCGCCGAACTCGTGTCGATCGGACTTGCTGGACTTGAGGTGCATCACGAAGAGAACACGCCGTTTGGTCGCCAACGACTTGCTGAGATTGCTGCGGAACATAACCTCATCGTGACGGGGTCAAGCGATTACCACGGACTCGACACCAAGCCGGTGAAACCTGGCGCGCACACGACCTCGCTCGTGAACTTCGAGCGGATTGTTGCACTCGGTACGGGCTCGACCGCTTCCTAGTAGTCGAACGCGGTGGTGTAACCGTTGATCGCGGGTTGCCCACCGAGGTGTGCGTACAGAACACGGCTGCCCTCGGGGAAATAGCCCTCGCGAACGAGGTCGATCATGCCGGCCATCGACTTGCCTTCGTAGACCGGGTCGGTGATCATTCCGTCCATGCGCGCGGCGAGTTCGATTGCCTCGATTGTGCGTGGGCCGGCGATTCCGTAGATGTCGTCGTGCCAGCGGTCGAGCAGAACGATTTCTTCGTCAGCGATTTCACGGCCGAGCTCGATTCCCTCAGCGGTGCGACGGGCGATGCGAGCGATCTGCTCCCAGGTCTGTTCGACGGTCGCCGATGCATCGATTCCGAGGACCGTCTGCGCACGGTTCGAGTGCGCGAATCCGGCGATCATGCCGCCCTGAGTCGAACCCGTGACCGAACAGACGATGACATTGTCGAACTGGAATCCGAGTTCCTTCTCCTGGTCTTCAACCTCGAACGCCCAACCGGCGAAGCCGTGGCCGCCGAGAACA
>JBEGTE010000090.1:0-4454 GCA_041179605.1 Actinomycetota bacterium
GCGTATCGACCGGTTTGTTGTTGAACGTGTATGAGTAGCCCGAGCGCCAGCATTCCGCCGGGGAACCGGGCAATGAGTTGCGAGGCCACAACCGACATCAGTCCCGGTACTCGGAACAGTTCGGCGTATCTCTTCATTCGTCCAGCCTATGTCGGTGCTCGGTGTTTTACTCAGGTGGCGCCCGAGTTGGCAGGAAATGAGCGCAATATCGGCGAAATTTGCCTGTGGAAAACGTGAATAAGTTGTCCACAGCTGTGCACGACACGCCACAAGATATAGGGTTCTTGCCCAAATCCCGACGGTACATATAGTGTTTTTCATCCAGCCACTTTTCATCGAAAATCGGGCGCAAATTCGCCGAAATCCACCGATTTCGGAACCCCTTCAGAAGAAACGAGACCAGCAATGAACATTACGGTCGTCAAGCGCAACGGAGCCCGCGAGCCCTACGATGCGAACAAGATCAACCTCGCCATCGAAGAGGCCGCGGAAGGCTTCCCCGACAAGCTGGCTTGGGTTACTCAGATCGGCACCGAACTTGAACTCACGTTGTTCGACGGAATCACCTCGCAGCAGCTTGACGAAGCCGTCATCCAGGTCGCACTCCAGAACGTCAAAGATGACCCCGGATTCGACCAGATCGCTGCTCGCCTCCTCCTCAAGACCATCTACAAGAGCGTCCTCGGCGACTACTCGTCGGCGGACGAACTGAAGGCTCTTCACGCGAAGCACTTCGCCGAGAACATCCGTCGCGGAGTCGAAGAAGGACTTCTCGACTCGCGCTTGACCGAAATGTTCGACCTCGACGCTCTCGCGCAGGAACTCAACCCCGAATACGACGAACTGCTCAAGTACATCGGTGTTGTCACGCTCAACAACCGTTACGGCATCAAGGGACGCAACGGCGACCCGCTCGAAGTTCCCCAGTACTTCTGGATGCGCATCGCGATGGGCCTCTCGCTCAACGAGAAGGACGCCCAGTCCGTCGCGATCCGTTTCTACCGCAAGATGGCCAGTCTCGAATACCTCGCGGCGGGTTCCACCCTCGTCAACGCGGGAACGTCGTACCCGCAGCTCGCGAACTGCTTCGTTCTCGAAATGCAGGACGACATCGAGCACATCGCGAAGACCACGCGCGACGTCATGTGGCTGACCAAGGGAACCGGTGGCATCGGCCTCTCGGTGACCAAGTTGCGCGCCCAGGGCTCGCCGATCCGCTCGAACAACACCGTCTCGACCGGTCCGATCCCCTTCATGCACACCATCGACTCGGTCCTTCGCGCGATCTCGCGCGGCGGAAAGAAGTTCGGCGCCCTCTGCTTCTACATGGAGAACTGGCACCTGGACTTCCCCGAGTTCCTCGACCTTCGCCAAAACTCGGGCGACCCGTACCGCCGCACCCGCACCGCCAACACCGCGGTGTGGATTTCGGACGAGTTCATGAAGCGCGTGCAGAACGACGACGACTGGTACCTGTTCGACCCGCTCGAGGTCATGGACCTCAACGAGCTGTACGGCGCCGACTTCTCGAAGCGTTACGCCGAGTACGTCGCGATGGCCGAGAAGGGCGAACTCAACCTCTTCAAGAAGCTGTCCGCTCGCGAACAGTTCAAGCAAATCCTCATCTCGCTGCAGTCGACGTCGCACCCGTGGCTGACGTGGAAGGACACGATCAACCTTCGTGCCCTCAACAACAACACCGGCACGATTCACTCGTCGAACCTCTGCACCGAGATCTGCCTCCCGCAGGACGCCGAGAACGTGTCGGTCTGCAACCTGGCATCCATCAACCTGTCGACGCACCTCATCGACGGAAAGATCGACTTCGAGAAGATGGAGGAGAGCGCTCGCGTCGCTGTCCGTCAGCTCGACAACCTCATCGACATCACCCGCTCGTCCGTTGACGAAGCCGACAAGGCGAACAAGGAAAACCGCGCCGTCGGACTTGGTCTCATGGGCTTCACTGACATCTGCGAACGCCTCGGCATCTCGTACGAGTCGGAAGAGGCCTACGAACTCATCGACGAAATCACCGAGCACATCTCGTACGCGGCGATCGACGAGTCGGCCAACCTGGCTCGCGAGCGCGGGGCATACGACCACTTCGCCGGTTCGCGCTGGTCGCAGGGACTCGTGCCGTTCGACTCGATCGACCTGACCGAAAAGGATCGCGGCATCTCGATCGACATCTCGCGCAAGACCCGCCTCGACTGGGACGCGCTGCGCGCCAAGGTCAAGGGCGGTATCCGCAACGCGACCCTCATGGCCATCGCGCCGACCGCGTCGATCGGTCTCGTCGCCGGAACCACCCCCGGCCTCGACCCCCAGTTCTCGCAGATCTTCTCGCGTGCGACCTCCAGCGGAAAGTTCCTTGAAGTGAACCGCAACCTGGTCGACGCGCTCAAGGAACGCGGACTGTGGGAATCCACTCGCGAAGACATCCTCCGCTCGCAGGGTGACATCCAGTCAATCCCGGCAATCCCGGACGATCTCAAGGAAGTCTTCAAGACGTCCTTCCAGCTCTCGCCCTACTCGTTCCTCGAGGTTGCAGGTCGCGCCCAGAAGTGGATCGACCAGGCCATCAGCCGCAACATGTACCTCGAAACCCGCGACATCGACGAGATGGTTGACATCTACATGGGCGCATGGGAGCGCGGCGTGAAGACGACGTACTACCTGCACATGAAACCGCGTCACACCGCAGAACAGTCGACCATCAAGGTCAACAAGGCGGAGACCATCGTCGAAGGAAACAAGAAGGGCTTCGGCGCTGGAGCCGCTGCCCCGTCGCCCGAACCGGCAGCCGCTGCGCCCCGCAAGGGCTTCGGCTTCGGTGGAGCATAAGGAGAACCGCAATGAACCCGACCGACACCATTAACGATTACGTAGTGCCGATGGATCCGATGGATCTGTTGCAGTGCGAATCGTGCCAGTAACAACAGCACCGTAGTTTCATAAACTCACCACAACATTTAGGAGAAAAATCATGGGAATTCTCGGAACAGGAATTCAGGACGGCATCCTTCTCAAGCCGGTTCGCTACCAGTGGGCGATGGACCTATACAACCAGGCCGTCGCAAACACATGGTTCCCCAACGAAATTCAGCTCGGTGAGGACATCGCCGACTTCAAGAAGATGACGGACGAGGAGCAGCAGGCCATCACCTTCCTGATGTCCTTCTTCAACCCCTCGGAGCTCATCGTCAACAAGGCGCTCGCTTTCGGTGTCTACCCCTACCTCAACGCGGCCGAGGCGCACCTGTACCTCGCCAAGCAGATGTGGGAAGAAGCCAACCACTGCATGAGCTTTGAGTACATCCTCGAAACATTCCCGGTTGACCGCGAGAAGATCTACGCACAGCACGTCGACCACCCGGCGATTGCCGCCAAGGAAGAGTTCGAGGTCAAGTTCATCAAGCGCATGGCCGAGCGCAGCCTCGACATCACCTCGACCGAAGGCAAGCAGGACTTCGTCCGCAACCTCGTCGCCTACTCGGTGATCATGGAAGGTATCTGGTTCTACACCGGATTTATGGTCGCCCTGTCGTTCCGTCAGCGCAACCTGCTCCGCAACTTCGGCTCGCTCGTTGACTGGATTGTTCGTGACGAGTCGCTGCACCTCAAGTTCGGCATCAACCTCATCCTCACGGTCCTGGAAGAAAACCCGGACATCGCGACCCCCGAGTTCGCAGCGGAAATCAAGCAGATGATCCTCGACTCGGTCGTCATGGAAGAGGAATACAACAAGGCGATGATTCCGAACGGGATCCTCGGTCTCAACGCGGACTACATCACTCAGTACACGAAGCACATGGCGGACCGCCGCCTGGAGGAGCTCGGTTTCGAGCCGCACTACAACGTCCCGAACCCGGCGAAGTGGATGGCAGCAGCAAACGACACCCTCCAGCTCGTCAACTTCTTCGAGTCGACGAACACCTCGTACGAGGTCAACTCGGGAACCACCAAGGTCTAATCACCTCACGGTTCCGGTCATGCCCCTCAGTTAGGCTGAGGGGCATGATGTTTGTTAAGAACGTTTCGCTCAACGACGGAACGACAATTCCCCAGCTCGGTCTCGGTACGTACCGTCTCGACGACGACAGCGCCGAGCGCGTTGTCGCCGAGGCGCTCGAGATCGGGTACCGCCACATCGACACTGCCAGCCTGTACGGCAACGAGGTCGGTGTTGGCCGTGCGATTGCCGCTTCGGGAATTCCGCGCGACGAGCTCTACATCACCACCAAGTGCTGGAACAGCGAACAGCCAGAGGCGCGCGACGCACTCGGTCGCTCGCTTGACCGTTTGGGCCTGGACCACGTCGACCTGTACCTCGTGCACTGGCCCGCTCCCGCGCGCGGCACCTTCGTCGAGGCGTGGAAGGAATTCGAAAACCTCAAAGCCGACGGGCTGACCACCTCGATCGGCGTCAGCAATTTCATGGTCGAGCACCTTGA
>JBEGTE010000091.1:0-4420 GCA_041179605.1 Actinomycetota bacterium
CCCGTCGAGTCGGTTCCTTCGTTCAGTCCCTGTTCGACCAGTCCCTGAATGACTCCGTCGCGGTTGTCCGCGGTGACCTCGACAGCCGACACCACCGAGTAGATCTGAATCTGGTTGACGTCCTCGTTGTCGTACCCGAAGTAGCACGAGATTCCGCCCGCCAGCGTTTCGGGGGTCGGGTCGGGGATGAGTTCGTCGCCGTAAATTCCGCCGGGCCCGGCCAGAAGAACGATGTTCTCGGCGGCGTACGAGTCGACCTGGTCCTTGGGGAGGATCGAGGTGCAGTCCGCCGGCTTGGTGAACGTGCCGTCACCCTCGGGGGCGGATTCGGTGGCGGTGGGCTTCGGGGCTGCCGTCGTCGCACTGGGTTCCGGGCTGCCGAACAGCGAACACCCACTGAGCAGGAAGACCCCCGCTAACGACGCTCCGACGAGTGGGCGAACGAACTGCATGGGGGCCTCCTTTGTCTCGACTTTATCGGCGTGAACAAAGGGAAAACGGTAATGACACGTTACGTTTTCGTTACGGCTGGGTCAGTCGCACAGTCGAAGTGTCTCGGCGTTTTCGTCCCACAGTGCTTGCGGGGTTCGCTCGCCCGCGATTTCGAGCACCGATTGGGCCGACAAGGCGTCCTCGGAGATCACCGACGGGTCGACGGTGAGTAACTCGGTCAAGTCGTCGCCCTGGAACGACAGTCCGTGAACGTTGAGGTCCGCGGCCAACGGCAGGTTTCCGACGGGAGACGGGTTTGCTCCGACGTCGCCACCGAGTCGCTTGACGATCCAGTCGACCACGCGAATGTTGTCGCCGAACCCCGGCCACATGAATCGGCCGTCGTCTCCGCGACGGAACCAGTTCACGTGGAAGATGTGCGGGGCATGACCACCGGCGGCGAGGCGCTCGCCGATGCGCAACCAGTGGGCCCAGTGGTCGCCCACGTGGTAGCCGGTGAACGGCGCCATCGCGAACGGGTCACGGGTCAACTCGCCGACGGTTCCTTCGCCCGCTGCGGTTCGTTCGGACGCCATGGTCGCGCCGAGGTACACCCCGTGCTGCCATGATCGAGCCTCGACGACGAGTGGCATGGTCGTGCGGCGACGGCCGCCAAAAATAATCGCGTCGATGGTGACGCCCTCGGGGTTGTCCCACTCGGGGGACGTGGTCGGGCATTGTGCGATCGACACGGTGAACCGCGAGTTGGGGTGTGCGGCGGGGTCCTCGGATTCCGGGGTCCAGTCGTTCCCGCGCCAATCGATGAGGTGCTCGGGCTTGTGCTTGGTCATGCCCTCCCACCACACGTCGTTGTCGTCGGTGACGGCGACGTTGGTGAAGACGGTGTGTCCGAACAGGGTTTGCATGGCGACGGGGTTCGACTGCTCGCTCGTCCCGGGCGCAACACCAAAGAAGCCCGTTTCGGGGTTGATGGCGCGAAGGCGCCCGCTGTCGTCAACCCACATCCACACGATGTCGTCGCCGATCGTTTCGACCGTCCAACCGGGAATCGTCGGTTGTAACATCGCAAAGTTCGTCTTCCCACACGCGCTAGGGAAGGCGGCAGCAATGTGCTTGACCTGTCCCTCGGGTGAGGTGACGCGGATGAGCATCATGTGTTCGGCCAGCCAGCCCTCGTCTCTCGCCATCGCCGACGCGATGCGCAGGGCGAACGCCTTCTTGCCCAGCAGAGCATTTCCGCCGTACGCGGATCCGAACGACCAGATCTCGCGTGTGTCAGGGAAGTGGGTGATGTACTTCACCGAGTTGCACGGCCACGGGACGTCCTGTTCGCCCCTTTCCAGAGGGGCTCCGACGGAGTGGACCGCTTTGACCCAGTCCGCTCCCGATTCGATGATGTCGAGGGCTTGTCGGCCGGCTCGGGTCATCATTCCCATCGACATCACGACATAGGGGGAGTCGGTAATTTCGACACCTGCGCGCGTGACGGGTGATCCCGCCGGTCCCATCAAGAACGGAATGACGTACATCGTGCGTCCGCGCATCGATTCAGTGAAGAGTCCACCCAATGTCGACCGCATCTCGTCCGGGTCCGCCCAGTTGTTGGTGGGGCCGGCGTCGCGCTGGTTTTCTGAACAAATGAAGGTTCGTGATTCGACTCGGGCGACGTCGCTCGCGTCACTGCGGGCGACATACGAGTCGGGACGAAGTTCGGGATTGAGCTGTTCGATCGTTCCCGCCTCGAGCATGATGTCGATGAGCTGCTGACGTTCCTCGGCCGAGCCGGTCACCCAGTGAACGCGGTCGGGGCGAGTGAGTTTCGCGATCTGCGACACCCACTCAGCAAGGTCGGCACGGGTGGTGTTTACGGTGGCATCGTTGCTACGCGTCATACTTCCACTATGCCGTGAAATGGGTCGTTTGGGAACGAACGAATTGCACTTTTTCCGAAGTAACCGCTTCCACGCAACTTTTTTCTCTCGGGTGCGTGATTTTCGTTGCCTTCACACTCGCTCAACTGCGGTGCACCTGGAACCCGAACAGACTCATCGAGACACTTTTTCGTCTCGGGTGCAACCCACCGGGTTGCACCCCCTACAGGATTCGAACCTGCGACCTTCTACGCCGGAGGTAGACGCTCTATCCACTGAGCTAAGGGGGCCTAATCGCAAGCCTACCAATCAGCCCCCGTTCAGTTGCGACTACGATTGAGGGGTGAACCCCGAATCGCTCAGCCGCGCCATTGCCGATGTTGTCCGTCGGTTGGTGTGGGCTCGAGACGAGTCTGTGTCCGCGGAAATCGACGATTCGGTAGTTGCACTTGAGCGCCCCAAGAATCGCGAACACGGTGACTGGGCGACGTCGATCGCACTGAAGTTGTCGAAGCGTATTGGGCTGAACCCACGCGAATTCGCCGAGGAACTGTCGGCGGCACTCGCCGAAATCGACGGAATCAAGTCGATAGACATCGCGGGACCCGGCTTCCTCAACATCACACTTGACGCCGCCGCTGCCGGTGAAATCGCCCGCACCATCCTCACCGCGGGTGACGAATACGGTCACAACTCGTCGCTGGACGGCCAACACATCAACCTGGAATTCGTCTCGGCGAACCCCACCGGGCCGTTGCACATTGGACACACCCGTTGGGCTGCGCTTGGTGATTCGATCGGCCGAGTCCTTCGTGCATCCGGTGCCCACGTCGCCAACGAGTTCTACGTCAACGACGCCGGCGCCCAGATGGACGTGTTCGGCGAATCGGTCCTGGCCGCTGCATTGGGAGAAGACACCCCCGAAAACGGATACCCGGGCGAATATGTCCAGGAGCTTGCTCGCATTGCTCTGGAACGCCGACCCGACCTGACGACTCTGCCCCGCGACGAAGCGATCATCGTTGCGCGCGACATTGGATACGACGTCCAGTTGCAGGAAATCAAGGATTCACTCAAGCGATTCAACGTCGAATTTGATGTGTGGTTCAGCGAACGCACCTTGCACGCCGGTGGTGAGAACTCACTGATTGAACAGGCGATCGAACGCCTGCGCGCACAGGGTCACGTGTATGACGCGGACGACGCCGTGTGGGTTCGAACAACCGACTTCGGTGACGACAAAGACCGCGTGATTCGCCGAGGAAACGGCATCTACACGTACTTCGCCGCCGACGCCGCGTACTACCTGTCCAAGGGCGACCGAGGATTCCAGCACAAGATCTACCTCCTGGGCGCAGACCACCACGGGTATGTTCACCGCCTCAAGGCTCTAGCCGGTTCGGCAGGAGACGACCCCGACAAGGACATTGAAATCCTCATCGGTCAGTTGGTGTCGATCAATGGCGCCAAACTGTCCAAGCGCGCCGGCAACATCATCGAACTCAACGACCTGCGCGACTGGCTCGGCACCGACGCCCTGCGATACTCGCTGGCGCGATACCCCGCCGACTCGCCGTTGACGCTCGACCCGGACCTTCTTCAGAAGCACTCCAACGACAACCCCGTGTTCTATGTGCAGTACGCACACGCGCGCACCAACGCCGTCGCGCGCAACGCGGCAACCGCAGGCGTAGACCGTTCGGTGTTTGATGCGTCGCTGCTCACCCACCAGACCGAAGCCGACCTCGCGACGGCGCTCGCCGACTTCCCGCGCATCGTCGCCCAGTCTGCACAGCTGCGCGAACCGCACCGCGTCGCCCGTTACCTCGAAGAACTCGCCGCGTTCTATCACCGCTGGTACGACAACTGCCGTGTCACACCGATGGGCGACGAGGACGTCACCGACACCCACCGAACCCGCCTGTGGCTGAACGACGCGACGGGACAGGTTCTTCGAAACGGACTGTTCCTGCTCGGTGTTTCCGCGCCGGAGAGGATGTAGACGGTGTTCTCTGCTGAGGATTCCGACCGCATTCGCGGCGCATTCCCCGAGCTGCGCGAGCGAGTCAACGGCGTGCCCCTCGTGTACCTCGACA
>JBEGTE010000092.1:0-4489 GCA_041179605.1 Actinomycetota bacterium
GTCATGATGACGATTCGAGCGGTCGGGTTGATGCTGGTGTCCCCCGTCAGCAGCCCGACCTGGTCAGGGCCATATACGGCGACCAGGTCCTGGAACTTCTGGTTCGACAACGCCTTCATGGGCGTCGTGTAGAACACCTTGTCGTCAAGATTCTGTTGCGCGAGGTACACCGCGAAATCGGCGACGACGGTTTTTCCGGCGCCGGTTGGTGCCGCGACAAGAACGCCGTGGCCCTGTTCCAGTGAACGGCACGACTCCAGTTGAAAAGGGTCGAGCGGAAATGGTTGAACGCGAACGAATTCGTCGATGACGACGCTCACGAGAGCGCCTCGAGTGCGGCAGCCTCGCGGCGCGCGACTCGACGGTCGTGAATGTGAGCGACAAATGCCGCAAGAAAATACAGAATCACCATCGGGATGGCAAGGAGGAACATCGACAGCACGTCTGCGGCGGGTGTTGCGAGCGCGGTGAACGTGGTGATGAGCACAATCGCCCAACGCCAGCCCTTGATGATCGACCGGGCACTGAGCACGCCGGTGAAATTGAGGAGAACGATGAAGACGGGTAACACGAACCCGATGCCGATGGCGAGGATGAACTTGATGGAAAAGTCGAGGTAATAGCGCGCGGTGAGAAGTGTTGTGGTTCCCTCAGGCGCGAAACCGGTCATCAACTCGACAACGTGTGGGAAAACCCACCAACCAGCAAGGCATCCCGCGAGGAACAGCGGAACGGCCGTAGCCATGAAACCCAGTGCGTACGCCTTTTCACGACGAACGAGTGCGGGTGTCACGAACGCCCAAACCTGCCACAGCCAGAACGGACTCGCCACAACGAGACCGACCGTCATCGAAATCGCAAGCTTGGTGTCAAACGCCTCGGAAATCGACGTGTAGTTGATTTGGGCGAGGCGATCACTGGTGGCGGCAACCTGCTCCAGCGGTGTGCTCAATGCGGCCCACACGCCATCAGCGACAAGAAAACCTGCGACCGCGGCAACGGCGATAACTGCGGCGGAGAGAAACAGTCGTCGACGAAATTCGACGAGGTGCTCCCCGAGCGACATGCGCCCCTCGGGATTGCGCGCCATCGCTACTGGGCGGGCTTGTCGGTCGAGTCGTCCTCTTTCGAGTCAGACTTCATCTCGTTGCGGAAAATTTTGAGCGACTGACCGAGGCTCTTTGCCAACCCGGGCAGTTTCGGAGCGCCGAAAACCAGCAGGATAACGACGAGAAGGATGAGAAAGTGCCATCCATTGAGGTTTCCGAGCATGTGAGACTCCTTAGAAAATCGTTCGGTTCAAGTGTACGAGCGTTACGCGGAAGCACGGTACGCGGCGAGCGCGTCTCGTGCAAAATCAGCCACCTTGGCACGAACGTCGCTGGGTGCCGTGATTTGGGCAACCCCCGACAGCACCGCGATCATGCGCAACGCGGTGTCGGCGTACGTGAACGGAATCGTCACCGTCTCGCGGTCGCCCGACTTGTCGGGACGGTCACCGGGCTGACGATACGCAGCGATGAGCGGCGAAGACGCTGAGTCGATGACGACGGTCACGTGAAGGTCGTCGTCGTGCGGTTCGAACAGGGAACCCGACAACGAAAGCGTGTCGATCGCTCGCGGCGTAATCGATTCATCAGTCACTTCGAGATCCTCGATGGAGTCGAGGTTGAATGTGCGCATCCCGTCACGGTCGAGGCACCACGCCTGCAGGTAACGGCCGCCGTTCTGAACGGTTTGGCGGTAAGGCTCGACGACTCGAGGGCCGTGTTCGCCCTTGTTGTTGGTGTAGGTGTAGCGCAGGCGAACACCGTTCTCGATGGCGTCCTGAATCGCGTTCGCGACGGGGTGCGAGGTGTCCATTGCGACCGCGACGACCTCGGTCGGTGCTGTTCCGGCGGATGCGCGCAGCTTTTCGATGAGCGGTTCGAGTTCCGGCAGCCGACGGTACTGGGGGTGCGCGCTCAGCAACTGCAAACCGGCGAGGAACATCGCTTTTTGGCGACCGCCAAACGGTGCCGGAACACGCAGCGCTTCGGCGACGGTGAGGATGACCGTCTGGTCCTCCTCCCACGCGTCCCAGTCGATGTTGAAGAGTTCGGTGTCGAAGTTGAGACGCGCCTCGCCCGCTCCCCCGTCACACGCGATGGCGATGATGGCGTCGGTGACACGGTCAACCGACACGTTAAAGTGCGCGGCGATCTCGGTAACGTTCGTGACGCCTCGCGCAAGCACGAACGGGACGATTGCAAGAAAGAGGTTGAGACGGTCGCGTGCGCTGTCGCCGGGCGGTCTAGCCATGGTCGGCCACCAACCTTTCGAGTCGTTCGATGACGGCGTTTCGGAGGCTTTCCGGTTCCACGACAATCGCCTCGGCGCCGTATTCACACAGTTCGTCTGCGAAAACGGCTTCATCGAGATAGTGAACGGTGTACGTGTTCCCGTCGACTTCGGTTCCTGTGCGGTTGGCGAGAACTCCCGCTCCCTTAGTTCCGGGAACGACGGTGATTGTCGCGGTCAACGAATCCCAGAGTTCGGTGAGGTGCTTTGCGAAGGTGTTCCCGGCTCGTGGATCCGGGTTGACCTTACGCGCTCCGGTCTTGACGATTTTGCCGACGATGCGACGAAGCAGGAAGGTGCGTTCGGCGTCGCGGTCGTGATCGAACGCGAGCAGGTGCCAGCGACCGTCAAAACTGGCAAGGGCGAGCGGTGAAACGCGTCGCAACTCCGATTTCAGTTGACCTGGTTTGAGGTACGGGAACGAGATGTCGTTGCCGCTTGTCAATGCGTCCGCGAGCGGAGCGTAAGCAACATCGTGAGTGTCGAGTCGTGGCGCGTTCGCAACCAATGTCGTGTCCTCGGAGACGTCCGCCGCGAGAAGCCGCATCTTCGCCTCGCGTGCGTCGTTCGAATGAGCGCTTTCACGCCAGACGGCGCTCGCTGCCGTGAGCAAGGTGATTTCCGCGGGACTGAACGACATCGCTTCGTAGTCTGACCCGGAAATCGAGTAGACAGCGTCCGCCGGGTTTTCGGTGTCGCTCGTCGTCAACGGGATTCCCATCGACTTGAGTTCGTCTTTATCGCGATCGAATTTCTTGTTCAGCGCGTCGGACGGCCCGTTGTTGAGGAACTCCTCGCGATACCCGCGAACGTTTTCAAAAATCTCTTGCTTGGACATGCCGCGTTCGGTCGGCACCAAAGCCAGAATCAAGCACCAGAGGCGCTCTTCGGCGGGAACGTCGTTGTCGATGTGCGGCACACGCCAACTCTAATTGCCCCGCGCCGCGAGCGCGTGACATTTTCTCGAGAGCGAAACTAGCGGGTGCCGAGGATGTCAATCACGAAAATCATCGTCGAGCCCTCCGGAATCGACGACGGCGCCGCGCCGGCCGGGTACCCCTCGCTCGGCGGGATGACCACGAGTACACGGGAACCGATGGACTGACCGATAAGGGCCTTCGCAAAACCGGGAACCACGCCATTTCCATTGTTCTTTGTGAAGTCGAGTGCGACGAGGTTTGCCGGTCGATCGGATTCCCACGTGCTGTCGAAGACGCTTCCGCCCCACAGAACACCTGTGTAGTGAGCGACGACGGTCTGGCCCTCGGCGACGACCGCACCGTCGCCCTTGGTCAGGGTCGAGATGCGGAGTTCGGTGGGTGCTGGGATGGACGGAACCGCGATTCCAGGGCGACCCGTCGGGTCGGATGTCACGGCGGGCATGCCGTCCTGTGCGATTTGCGGCATCCCACTCGACTGGCCGGGGTACGCCGCAACAACGTCAAAGACGACGGCGACGGTGTCGGTGGCCTTGAGGGCGTTACCGGTTACGTCTCCGAAAATTTCCTGGACGGTGCCCGTCAAGGCAATACGCGAACCAGCGCGCTGGCACAGGAATGCTTCTGCGATGACGTTGGTTTCGGTCAGGACGTGCACGCGCTCGGTTTCATTGGCCACATACGACGTTGCGGTGAGTTCGGTCTTGTCATCGCCGCGAACAACGACCGCATCAAAGTCGACGTAGTCACCCTCGGTGATGACCCTTCCGTTGCCTTCGTTGACTACGGCGACCGCTGCGGAACGCGAGACGAGGGGCATCGGAAAGTCGACGGCCGGCTTGGTGCCAAGCGCGCCGGGTGCGGAAACGAGCGATGCACTGCCAGTCGGAAGAGTCGGCTCACAGGTCGACGCGCTCGAGCACCCGACGAGGGAAGCGGAAACGACAACGGCGCTCGCCGTGAGAGCAACAACGCGGGAAATGGCACGCACAGAAACCTCTTTCAACGACACAAGTCTATTGTTCGCCCGATGTGGCGATGTCACGGTTCGAGACCGCTTCGCGGGTCGCTTTGCGCAGTCGCTTGGCCGACGACTCGCGCTGACCGATGGCTCCGGGAGTCCACGCCTCAATGTCAGCGTCTCGAATTGTTCGATGTTGGTGAAACCGCTGTGCTGGCGAAGTGCTTCGACCGTACGTGACATCTGGGTG
>JBEGTE010000093.1:0-5990 GCA_041179605.1 Actinomycetota bacterium
GAGCTCGTCAAGATTCGTGAGGTTGACGCACACGATTCCGCTCGCCGCCGCGAGCATATGGGCACACGGTCCCGGGTTGAGCTCCGGCGGGTCCAGTCGCGGTGCATCAATCCCCACCGCGAGCACACCGCGCACGATGAGAGCCGCGACGATCCCCGGGTCAACGGTCGGGTGATTGAGGTGGTAATCCGCCTCGGTGCGTTCATTCCCGGCGTGAAGCCGGCCCCACCCCGTGTCGAATAACACGATGTCACCGGGAGCAACGTCCTCGATTTGTTCGGCGATGGATTCGTAGGTGATCACATCGCGCGCATCAACGCCGAGAGTGCGGACAACGACACCACGGCCGACGAAGCGTTCCAACGGAATTTCACTCGCATCGCTGGTTGACGGGTCCGCGTCGTGCGGAAGCAAAATCCGAGTCGCAACGACGGGATTGACGTCATCAACGTCGTCGTACGTCAAGCTGACATCCCGTCCCGTTCCCATACGGTCAAGTATGTCCGTCACCACCCACATCCGTCACGTGGTGGATGTATGTCCGTCACCACCCACATCCGTCACGTGGTGGATTGTTACAGCGTCGACGTAACACAACTATCGTGATGGAAGGACGCTTTGTAATTTGGGAACACCCCATCACAGAGGAGACCGTCATGGCCCGCATTTTTTCCGACATCACCGAGGCGTTAGGCAACACGCCGCTCGTGAAGTTGAACAGCGTCACCGAGGGTGCCGTCGCAACCGTGCTCGGCAAGCTGGAGTTTTACAACCCCTCATCGAGCGTCAAGGACCGCCTTGGGATTGCCGTGGTCGACGCGGCCGAGGCGTCGGGGCAATTGAAGCCGGGCGGAACGATCGTCGAAGCGACGTCGGGAAACACCGGAATCGCTCTCGCGATGGTCGGCGCGGCTCGCGGCTACAAGGTCGTTCTCACGATGCCCGAATCGATGAGCCTCGAGCGCCGCGCACTCCTCAAAGGTTTCGGTGCTGAACTGATTTTGACCCCCGCCTCCGAGGGGATGAAGGGCGCTATCGCTCGTTCCGAAGAAATCGCGGCAGAACGCGGCGCGGTTCTCGCTCGCCAGTTTGAAAACGAGGCGAACCCTGCGATTCACCGCAAGACCACCGCGGTTGAAATCTGGAACGACACCGACGGCGGAGTCGACATTTTCGTCGCGGGCGTCGGCACCGGTGGAACGATCACCGGCGTGGGCCAGGCACTTAAGGAGCGCAAGCCCGAGGTTCAGATTGTCGCGGTCGAGCCGGCGGAATCACCGGTCCTGTCGGGTGGCTCACCCGCACCGCACAAGATTCAGGGAATCGGAGCAGGATTCGTGCCGCCCGTCGTTGACACCTCGGTGTTCGACGAAATCATCCAGGTCTCGTCGGCTGACGCCGTCTCGACCGCACGTCGACTCGCGACGGAGGAAGGGATTCTTGCGGGAATCTCGTCCGGAGCGACTGTCGCCGCTGCACTCGAATTGGCGAAGCGCCCCGAGAATGCGGGAAAGACGATCGTCGTCATCCTCGCGTCTTACGGAGAACGGTATCTGTCGACAGTTCTATTCGAGGGTATTCTCGATTAGGTGAACCCTCTCCATCGCATTCGCGACGACGTCGCCGCTGCGATGCGGAATGACCCGGCCACACGAAACGGGTTCGAGGCGTTCTGGGTTTTGTCCGGACTGCACGCGGTGTGGTGGTACAGACTCACGCACATGCTGTGGGCTCATCGTTTGCCCTTCATCGCCAGGTTTATCTCGCAGATCGTTCGCTGGTGGACGCTGATTGAAATCCACCCCGGTGCGCGCATCGGTGACCGGCTTTTCATCGACCACGGAGCCGGGGTTGTCATTGGAGAAACCGCCATCGTCGGCGACGATTGCATCTTCTATCACGGTGTGACCCTTGGTGGACAGGGAGACGTGCGCGGAGATCGTCGCCACCCGCAGGTTGGTAGCCGAGTTGTGATCGGTGCGGGCGCGACTGTGCTGGGGCCTGTCATCATCGGCGATGACGTCAAGATAGGCGCGGGGGCAGTAGTCGTCACCGACGTTCCGGCAGGAAGCACGGCGGTGGGAATCCCCGCTCGAATCATTCCTGGGAAGAAGTCCTCATCGTGATCAAGTTCATCACTCGCGTGCTGTTCCCGCCGTTGATTCGCCTGTTATTCGCCGCGACGATCATCGGCCGGTCGAACATGCCGGCTAAGGGCGGTGTCATTCTCGCTAGCAACCACTTGTCCTTCTTTGACTCTGTCATCATCACGATCATGTCGCGCCGACCCGTTTCATTTCTCGCGAAAGCTGAATATTTCACGGGCAAGGGGTTCAAGGGATGGCTGTCCAAAGCCTTTTTTGAGGCGATCAGCGCGATCCCCGTTTATCGCGATTCTGCGTCGGCCGCGCAAGACGCGCTTGACGCGGGGCTGGAGCGAATCCGAGACGGAGAGGCGTTTGCGATGTACCCCGAGGGAACTCGCTCGCTTGACGGTCGTCTCTATCGGGGAAAGACAGGGGTCGCGTGGCTTGCGATGACCGCCAACGTTCCCGTCGTTCCGGTCGCGCTGACGGGAACCAACAACATCCAGCCAGTCGGTTCGAAGGGCATTCGACTCGCGAAGCTTCGCGTGCAATACGGAACGCCGATGGACCTGTCAAAGTTTGGAACCGCTGACAGCGGCAAAGCTCGTCGTGAAGCCACCGACGCGATCATGGACGAAATCCAGAAAATGTCGGGTCAAGAGTATGCGGGGATTTACAACGAAAAGCCCGCGGTGACGGTCAAGGCGAAGGTTCGTCGCCTCTTTAGGGGGCGGGCTCCTCTGACGTAGCCTGTTGCGCGTCGATCTCGGCGCGTACTGCGGTCATGTCGAGTGCGCGCACCTGCGTGATGAGGTCTTCGAGAGCCGGCTCCGGGGCGGCACCCGCCTGGTTATAGAGCAGAACGCCGTCACGGAAAATCATCAACGTCGGGATTGAACGAATTCCCGCCATCGCCGAGAGTTCCTGCTCGGCGTCGGTGTCCACCTTCGCGAACGTGATGTCGGGGTGTTTTTCGCTGACGCGTTCAAAGATCGGCCCGAACTGTCGACACGGACCACACCACTCCGCCCAGAAATCCACGATGACAATCGAATCATCCGAAGTTACTGCTGATTCA
The DNA here is from genome assembly GCA_041179605.1 of Actinomycetota bacterium. GTDB lineage: Bacteria > Actinomycetota > Actinomycetes > Actinomycetales > Microbacteriaceae > MWH-TA3. Next base: position 3,166 of record JBEGTE010000093.1, read on the forward strand.
AATCCGGCACGGTCAAGGTTGATTGTTGCCACGGGTGTCTCTCTTTCAGTTATTTCCAGTCTAGATTGTCGCCATCGTCTGTTCCGTAGCCGGTTGGCGGGCCGCGATGTAACCAGTGAAAGTCGTGTCCTCGTCACTCGAGAGTGACCAATATGCTGTGAGCTCGTCAAACATTGACATCCCGAGACCCGGTGTGTGATTGTTGAGAACCACACCGTTATTCGTGCCGACGATTCGAATCAGATCGACGCTGGCGAGGTCAATTTCAAGTGACAAGACGGTTGCCTTGCCGTGACGAATCGCGTTATTGATCACTTCAAGACTTGTCACCAAGACTGCCTCGCCGACGTCGGGGTCGTTGTCCATGAGCGACTCGACCGCAACGTCCAGTGCGAAGTTAATTGCGCACATCCCATCCCAGAACTCGATTGCTCGGCGAAGTTCCCCCGCAGCATCGTGGGTGGCCGCCTCCGTATTACGGAGCACGTCGAACATGCTCTGCAGAGTTGACGCGACTCTGTCGGCTTCACGTTCGCTCACCGGTCCGGTTCCACCGCGAACGAGTTGCGCTTCGGCGTGAACGCGCGATTGAATCGCCGAATGCAGGGCGTGAGCAATGTGCCGTTGCCGTAGCCATGCACGTCGCCGGACTTCGGAGACCTCGAGAGACATGTCTCGCCGCGCCACGGACAGTTCGGCTAATCGGACAGAGCCGAAGTGTGCGACGAGTCGCTGCGCAACGTAGAGAAGGCCCGGAACCAGAGTCGCCGCCAACAAGGCAATCGTGATTTCGAATCCGACCCGGTATTCCCTGAAGGCGCTGATGTTGACCCACGCTACGACCAACCCGATGCCCAGGTTCGCGAGAATCACGATAATCACGATCGTACGGATCGACATTGCGAGTCCAGCCATGAGTGCTTGGAAGGTTCGCAGAGCCGCCCACGTGACTCCCGCGCCGATGAGGCCGGTGGTGACCGCTTCGATGATGGGCACCACGTCGAAGAGAGTGACGATTGTCGTGAGGTACACCGCCGCTGCCGCCGACAACGGGCCAACAAAACTGTCGGCCGTTGGAAACGGAGGGTCAGCGAGTGCGGGCCGGATCGAGTCGACGGACGTCTTGTGTGATCGCGCGCGTGCAGCCAAAGAATGGCTCAACGGACGGACGACTGTGGAGATCAGTTTGTCGAGCGCGTCACTGATTGACGTGCGTGACGATGTTCCCAATGACTCGAGAATGGCTCCAACCTGTGGTCGCAGAGTCTGCTCAGACTCGGTCAAGATGACGGTGTCTGCGTGCGCGATTTCGTCCAAGATGGCATCACGTTCGGTTCTCAGTTTCTGGATTGCCTGCCGTGATTCGTGGCGCTCGCGCCATCCACGAGCAACCGTAGCGGTGATGAACGCACTGGTGACGAAGAGCACCGGCACCGCGCCAGCGGACAAGAGCGCACGCGAAAGGAAAAAACTCTCGCGATTGATGTCGAATCCGTCGATAATCGCGGTGACGATGGCCGCTCGCAGTACGCCGATTACGACGAGTGACAGCAATACAATCGGCACCCGCCATCGACTTGAGGTGCGAATTATCGGTGCCGCAACGATGATTAGCGCAATCGTGAGTCCGACCGACAACACCGCAATCCCAATTGCCGAGGTCAGGTTCGGTTCGGTCAATCGGTTGTGCTCGGAGTACAACAGAAAGGTTGGCCAACGGAACAACCAGTCCGACTGGAGGGCTTCGGTCAGTCGCCGCCAACGATCGGAAAGCGCGCTTGCCGCCGGGCTAGCGACCATTGAGCTCATCCCAGTAAATGCGCGCAAGTTGAACGCGAGCTCCAGGTCCGGCAGGGATTTCGGCCGCTTCGATCATGCGGGCGAGCATCCTTTCCACCGCCCGGGTAGAGGTGCCACGCGCCGCCGCGATTTCATCGTTCGTCAATCCGTCAGAGACGAGTTTGAGCACGGACAGCTGCAGATTGGAGAGCGCCCGTACCGACGAATGTTCCACCATCTGCCTCAACGCGCTCCCTGATTCCAGCGCGGCTGAAACCGCCTCACGGAGCGCATTCGTCGAGTTGAGTTCAGTCTTGATGATGTACGACGCGTCCTCGGGGATGGTGTCCCAGCCCTTGCCCGTAATTCGCGGGTCCGCGAGGTTGGTGATGAACACAACGGCGATGTGGGGAAAATCGGCACGCACACGCTGGACAACATCGATTCCCGTCGGCCCGATTCCTAGATCAATGTCGGCGACAATCAGCGCAGGATTGTGTTCCTTGACAGCGGTGAGCGCGGCGAGTGCATCGTGCGCGCGAAGTACGTCCCAACCCTCGGATTCGAGAATCTCAGCAATGATGCTGCAGAGCAGTGGCTCGTCATCAACGACGACGGCACGGCGACGCTCTCCAGCCATCTGGAGTTACTTCTTCGCCGCGGCGGCGACGAGTCCCTCTACAACCTCAACCGGTGTTTTCGTGCCGGAAGCCGATTTCGCCAGGATCCACGCTGCCGAGTCTCCACGAAGAGTCAGTGTGACGGACTCCTCGGTCGTCTCTTCCGTGCCGGGGGATTTTCGCTGGTTGCGCAGAATCAGGCTCGTTATGGGCAATGCGACTGTCCCCAGTGCGTCAAGGATGAGGACAACGCCGAAGAACCGCCAATATACGTCGGCCAACGATTGTGGGGGGAAATTTCCTTCGGTCAGGATGGACGGAATGACAATGAGCGGAACCAGTCCGATGAGAACGAGGTTGAGGTCGAGTGCGACGCGCATCCATCGGATTGGTGTCGAGGCCAGCAGAAGCATCAGGTTCGCGTGT
>JBEGTE010000094.1:0-4331 GCA_041179605.1 Actinomycetota bacterium
GACCTCAGATTCCGGGTCGGACACATCGACACGCTCGGTGATGGCGGCATCGCCCTTCCCCAACGGTCGACCAGCGATAGACAGAGCGGTGTGACGCATTTCTTCGAGCGGGTTGATCGCGTTGTCAATGACTCGCCTCGTGACGAACGCCACGACCGCGAGCACGGCCGCCAGAAGTCCGAATGTGAACAAGCCGATTCGACCAAGAGTTCGGTCGATCACCCCAGTGGGCAGTCCGACGAGGATTGACTCGTCGCCTCGCTCGTTGGCTTCCACGATGCGATATGAACCCAAATCTCCAAGCCTCGCGGATTGCGGTTCCGATGAATAGACACCCAACGTGAGTTCGGTCAGGTTCTCGTCCGGGATCACTTCCGCGTGGGCTCGCTCGTCCAGTCGAACGGCGGTGGCGTCCCCGTACGTCGCGACCGCAATCACCGTTCCAACCGGAAAACCGGGGCCGTCGATTCGTTCCCGCAACTCTTGACGGTTCAACGACGTGATGAGTTGCGCTGTTTGGCGGACCTCATCATCCAACTGGGTGAGCATGAATCCCCGAACACCGAGGATGCTGGCGGCGCCGATCGCGATTCCCGCCATCCCCGTCAACGCAACGGATCCGAGGATCAGTTGCGTGCGAAGTGAGCGGGCGCCAGCCATGGACTAGCTCGCCGGTCGAATCACGTAACCGACACCGCGCACGGTGTGGATGAGTGCGGGACCGAGAGTGTCAATCTTTTTGCGTAGGTACGAAATGTAGATTTCGACAATCGACGAACGGCCGCCAAAGTCGTACGACCAGACTCGGTCCAAAATCTGTGCCTTGGACAAGACACGCTTGGGGTTACGCATGAGGTATCTGAGCAGCTCAAATTCTGTCGCCGTGAGCTCAACGCGGTGATCACCGCGGAACACCTCGTACGTTTCTTCGTTCAAGACAAGGTCGTCGACACGGATTTCAGGGTCGTCCTTTGCCGCCGCTGCGGTCAACGTTCGACGAACGATTCCGCGGATGCGCGCGACGAGTTCCTCGATCGAGAACGGCTTGGTGACGTAGTCGTCCCCACCCGCCGTCAGTCCAGCGATGCGGTCTTTGACGTCGTCCTTCGCGGTGAGGAAAAGTACGGGCACGTCAGCGCCGGTCGCGCGAATTCGCTTCATCACCTCGAGACCGTCAAAATCGGGAAGCATGATGTCCAGGACGATGACGTCGGGGTTGAATTCGTTGGCGGCGGTCACAGCGTGCTGACCCGATGCCGCGGTGCGCACCTCGAACTTTTCATATCGAAGGGCGAGTGCGACGAGGTCGGAGATCGACGATTCGTCGTCGACCACGAGGGCCCGAATCGGTTTCCCGTCGGGCTTGACGAGTTCAGTGGTGTCCTTGCTCATGCTTCCAGTCTTGTGACTTTCCTATGAATTTCCCTAACGACGACAGAAATTGCGCTGAGAAAACGCAGAACGCCCGGACCGAAGTCCGGGCGTTCGCAGTGAAACAGTTAGAGCGACGCGAGGTCGAGCGGGATGCCCGGTCCGAAAGTCGTCGAGAGCGACGCCTTCTGGATGTAGCGGCCCTTCGACGACGACGGCTTCAGACGCTGAACTTCGTCCATCGCTGCACGGAAGTTGTCAGCGAGCTGAGCCTCGGTGAACGACGCCTTGCCCACGATGAAGTGAACGTTGGCGTGCTTGTCGACACGGAACTCAATCTTTCCGCCCTTGATGTCGGTGACCGCCTTGGCCGGGTCGGGGGTAACCGTTCCGGTCTTGGGGTTCGGCATTAGGTTACGGGGACCGAGGACCTTACCGAGACGACCGACCTGACCCATGAGTTCGGGGGTCGCAACGGCCGCATCGAACGCGGTGTATCCGCCGGCGACCTTGTCGATCAACTCGACGCCGCCGACCTCGTCAGCACCAGCCGCGAGAGCGGCCTCGGCTGCGGGACCAGTTGCGAACACGATGACGCGAGCGGTCTTACCGGTTCCGTGAGGGAGGTTGACGGTTCCACGAACCATCTGGTCTGCCTTACGGGGGTCAACGCTGAGCTTCAGCGCAACCTCGACGGTCGAGTTGAACTTCGACGAGCCCGTCTTCTTGGCGAGCTCGACTGCTTCAACGGGGGTGTAGAACTTGCCCTCTTCGAGAAGGGCGACTGCGGCGTTGTACGCCTTTGACTTCTTAGCCATGCTTGGTTTCTCCTTGTGAGAATCGCGGTGTCATGAGCCTGGCGACTCTCCCGCTAGTTGGAAATGGGTTATTCGACCGTTATGCCCATGGAACGGGCGGTACCGGCAATGATCTTCGCTGCTGCGTCGATGTCGTTCGCGTTGAGGTCCGCCTGCTTTTCAGTAGCGATGGCGCGAACCTGGTCCTGGGTCAGCTTTGCAACCTTGACCGTGTGAGGCGTCGACGAGCCCTTCTGAACTCCGGCGGCCTTCTTGATGAGTTCCGCGGCCGGCGGGGTCTTGAGGATGAAGGTGAACGAACGATCTTCGTACACCGAGATTTCAACGGGAATAACGTTTCCGCGCTTGTCCTGCGTGGCGTTGTTGTACGCCGTGCAGAACTCCATGATGTTGACACCGTGCTGACCGAGCGCCGGACCGATCGGCGGTGCGGGGTTAGCCGCGCCTGCCTGGATCTGGAGCTTGATCAGGCCAACAACCTTCTTACCTGCCATTTTCTTTTCCTTACTGTCGTGTGTGACGGGTGTCACACGCTCCCACATCAACGCCGTTGCGTTGCGTGGTAAATCTGGTTACTGCTTCTCGACCTGGGCGAACGTAAATTCGACCGCAGTGTCACGTCCGAAAACGTTGATGAGGATGGACAACTTGCCGGTTTCAGCGTGGATCTCGTTGATGGTTCCCTGCAGTCCAGCGAACGCACCTTCCTTGATTCCGACGGTCTCGCCGAGTTCGTAGTCCGTGGTGACCTTAGCCGAACGGGTCGAGCCGGTCTTGATTCCGCCGGCGGCGCGAGCGCCTTCAACGTCGGCGGTGGTCTTGAGCATCTCGAACGACTCGTCGAACGAAAGCGGGATGGGGTTGTGCGCGTTGCCAACAAAGCCGGTCACGCCGGGGGTGTGACGAACGGTCGACCACGAGTCTTCGTTGAGGTCCATGCGAACGAGCACGTACGAGGGAACACGAACACGGGTGACGAGCTTGCGCTGACCGTTCTTGATGTCCACGACGTCCTCCAGCGGAACCTGAACTTCGAAGATCGAGTCCTGCATGTTCATCGACAGAACGCGGTTCTCGATGTTGGTCTTGACCTTCTTCTCATAGCCGGCGTACGAGTGAATGACGTACCACTTGCCCGACTTGCGACGAAGTTCCTTCTTGAAGTCCGCGTACGGGTCTTCTTCCGGTTCTGCGTCGACGGCGGCGGTCACGGTCTCTTCGTCGGCGGTCGCATCAGCTGCGGCGTTCGCTTCGTCAGCACTATCGATGTCGAGCGCGTCATCAACGATGGCGTCGGCTTCGGGGTCAACAGCGTCGGCGAGTGCGTCGAGCGCCTCGTCAAGGTCGGCTTCACCGTCGGTGACCTCGTGCATCGCGAGTTCCTCGGCGCTGGTCGCGCCGGCGGCGTCTTCGCTGAGGGTGTTGCCCTCTTGCGCCTCGTCCTCTTCCGACGACTGCTCTGCGGCCGTCGACAGGTCGATGTCTTCGAAGTGGTTTTCCGTCACGATATGTCCTCTAATTCCTTAGTTCCCGGTCCACGATTCGCCACCGAAAATAACTCCGGTGACGATTCCGATGACGAAGTCCAGGCCAGTGATCAACGCCATGACGATGACAACGAATGCGAGGACGACTCCGGTGTAATTGATGAGTTCTTTGCGGGTCGGGGTAACGACCTTGCGCAACTCCAGCACGACCTCACGCAGGAACTGCGTGATGCGCCCGAACACGCCCTTTTTCCGCTCATCACGGTTGTCGTGTGAGGCGGCGTCGGTGTGATTCTCGGTCACTGTTGTTGCCTTTCGGTTGGATGTGGATGCCGACAAGTCGACATTCGCAGGGCGGACAGGACTCGAACCTGCAACCTGCGGTTTTGGAGACCGCTGCTCTACCAATTGAGCCACCGCCCTAAACGGTGAAAACGCTTTGCAAGCGCCTGACGGCACGACGAAGCATGGTGTTTTCGCACCAATCGTCAAGTGTATTGCAGGGCGGGCCATTCGCCAAAGTGAGGTGGTCACCCTTTCGCCTCAAGTAGTCTGGTGCGGTGACGGAACCGCGTAAACGAGTATCGGCGCGCATTGGCGCCATTGCCGAAAGTGCCACCCTCAAGGTCGATGCGAAAGCGAAGTCGCTGAAAGC
>JBEGTE010000095.1:0-4461 GCA_041179605.1 Actinomycetota bacterium
CCACCGGTGCGCCCTTTGCGAGTCGACGCGCAATCACTGCCCGAGCGTTCTGTCCGTCTGCTGACCACTTTGCTTGTGACAACTTCCCTGATTCTTTGATCGGAATTCCGAATCGAGTCGCGACTGGGGTAATTGTCTGAATACAACGTGTTGCAGGGGAGGTGAAGATTTTTGTCGGCGCATAGCCGGCCAGTCCGCCAGCAATGCGCGCAGCCTGTTCGTGCCCGCGGTGCAACAACGGCCTCGCAGTGTCTGGGCCGTCCCAGCTCTCCCAGCTCGTCGCGGGCACCGCCTTTCCATGCCGGACGATGATGATGGGGAAGGTGTGTGCAAGTTTTGCCGCGTGCATCGTCGCAAAGGCATCGACTAATCCGACGTCGTGCGAGTACGACAGCTTTTCGCGAGCGACCGGGATGGTCATCCATTCCAACGCGTAGATTTCATCGTTCGCCTTGAACGGCGAACGCTCGGCGGCAGTCGGGTCGACCTCGGCCGCCCAGTAGTGCACCTCTTTGTGTTTGCCGTTGTTGGGCATGACGTAATCAACAGTCCCCAGGTACGGGCCAAGTGTGATGCGGAGCCCCGTCTCTTCACGAATTTCACGTACCGCGGTTTCGGGCAGAGTCTCTCCCGGATCAACCTTGCCCTTGGGGATGGAAATGTCCTTGTGCTGGGTTCGGTGCACGACAAGGATCTTGAGTTCCCTATCGACCACCTTCCACAGCACGGCACCCGCCGCGTAGACCGTTTCCTTGGCCATCAGCGAGATGCTCCGTTCTTGTTCCGCACTTCCGCTTCCTTCATCATCGTGTTCTGGACGTCCATCAACGGCTCACCGTGTGAGGTGTGACGATCCCAGTGTCCTTCACTTGTCAGTATCCACGAGGACGCATCGTCGGCCATGTGGAGATCAAAGAGCCTGTTGATACGGGCGAGGTGCTCCTCGGCTTCGAGCCGCACGAGGACTTCGACGCGGCGGTCGAGGTTGCGGTGCATGAGGTCGGAACTGCCGATGTAGGTCGCCTGCTTGCCGCCGTTGTGGAACGAGTAAATGCGCGAGTGTTCGAGATACCGCCCGAGAACGCTGCGGACGCGGATGTTGTCGGACAGACCAGGTACGCCGGGAATCAGCGAACAGATTCCGCGAACCGACACATCAATCGGCACTCCCGCGCGGCTTGCACGATAGAGCGCGTCGATCAACGCCTCGTCAACCAACGAGTTCACCTTGAAGCGGATGCCGGACGGTTCACCGGCCAGAGCGGCGTCCGTTTCGCGCGCGATTAATTTGAGTAAACCGGCCCGAAGGTAGCGCGGAGCGACGAGCAGTCGCTTGAACTTCTTTTCGATTGCGTAGCCGCTCAGCTCGTTGAACAGTCGAGTCAGTTCGGCGCCGACTTCGTGTGAGTTGGTGAACAATCCAAGGTCCTCGTAAATGCGGCTCGTCTTGGGGTTGTAGTTGCCCGTGCCGATGTGCGAGTAATACGCAAGTTCACCGTTCTTTTCGCGACGGACAACCTGGGTCAGCTTGCAGTGTGTCTTGAGCCCGACAAGTCCGTAGACGACGTGCACACCGGCCTTCTCGAGTTGGCGCGCCCACGAGATGTTGTTGCGCTCGTCGAATCGCGCCTTGACCTCGACCAACGCGAGAACGGCCTTGCCGGATTCGGCCGCGGTGATGAGTGAACGCACAATCGGCGAATCCCCCGACGTTCGGTACAGGGTCTGCTTGATGGCGAGCACCGACGGGTCGCTGGCGGCCTGCTCGATGAACGCCTGGACGCTCGTCGCAAACGATTCATAAGGGTGGTGAACAAGAACTTCGCCATCGCGCATCGCGGCAAACAGGTCGGCGGGGCTGTTGGGTTCCGGCGATTGGAACGGCGCCACCGTCGTCGGGACGTGTTTGGTGAACTTGAGGTCGTTGCGCGGCAACCCCGAAATCTGGAACATCTCGTTGAGCCCCAAGTTTCCGGGCAGTCGGTAGACCTCGTTCGATTCCATGCCCAGTTCGCGAACAAGGAAGTTCAACGTCACGGGGTCCATGTCTTCGGAAATTTCGAGACGGATTGGCGCACCAAATCGACGACGCGAGAGCCCCTCCTCGAGCGCCTTGATGAGGTTTTCGCTCTCGTCCTCGTCCAACTCGAGGTCTTCGTTTCGCGTGACACGGAAGTTGTGGTGGTCGAGGATTTCCATCCCGGGGAACAACGCCGACAGGTGGTTGGCGATCAGGTCTTCGAGCGGGATGAAGCGCAACTGTCCGCTGCCGTTGTCGCGCAGTTCGACGAATCGGGGGAGGATTGCGGGCACCTTCACGCGGGCGAAGTTTTCGTCGCCCGACTTGGGGTTCCGCACACGAACCGCGAGGTTGAGCGACAGCCCCGAGATGTAGGGGAAGGGGTGTGCCGGGTCAACCGCGAGCGGCGTGAGGACGGGGAAGATCGTGGAAAAGAACAGCTCATCTGTCTGGGCGCGGTCGTTCTCGCTGAGCCTCGACATCTGCACGATCTCGATGTTGCGTTCCGTCAGAGCGGGCAGAATCGAGTCCAGTGCCAGTCGTGCGTGGCGCTGCTGCAGTTGTTGCGCCGCCGAATGAATCGATTCGAGCACGTCGGCCGGCAACCGGCCCGTGTTCGTGGGTACGGCGATCCCGGTCTCGATTCGTCGCTTGAGACCGGCAACTCGAACCATAAAGAACTCGTCGAGGTTGTTCGCAAAAATGGCGAGGAAGTTGACTCGTTCCAACAGAGGAACCGTCGGGTCTTCGGCGAGTTCCAGCACGCGACGGTTGAACGACAACCACGACAGTTCGCGGTCGAGATATCGCTGCGCAGGCAGAGACGAATCCGAGCTGGGTTCGGATTCCACCCAGTCGTCTTCGAGGTCGTCGTCGATCGCATCGCGGTGACTTTCACTCTCGGTCATTCGTCACCCCCGCTCGGCGCAAATCGGTAACCGACGTTTCGGACTGTGCCGATGACCGATTCGTGGTCGCCCAGCTTCGCGCGCAAACGTCGGACGTGAACGTCGACCGTTCGCGTTCCCCCAAAATAGTCGTAGCCCCAGACTTCGGACAACAGTTGTTCACGGCTGAATACTCGACCGGGGTTGCCGACGAGGAACCGCAGGAGTTCAAACTCCTTGTAGGTGAGGTCGAGGGCGCGACCGTTGACGTTCGCCTGATAACTGGCCTCGTCGATCGAGATGCCCGAGTGTGACAAGCCGCTCGCGGCGGCCGGTTGATGTGTGGATACGGCAAGCCGAATTCGGGCATCCACCTCGGCGAGGCTCGTGGTCGGCATGAGGAAATCAGTGATTCCCCACGACGCGTCGATGACGGGAAGGGCGGAGTCACGAAGAGCGAGGAGCACGGGAACTGGCACTTTCGCGCTGGACAGTACGGCTGCCATCGACTTCGCGGCGACGAGATCCGCGACGCCGTCGATGATGATGATGTCGGCATCGGGGTTATTCGCGATCGATTGCGCCGAAACCGGAGCAACGACCGTCGAATGGGGAAGTAATGACAGCGCGGGAATCGGCGCCTCGGAGGCACTGCTCAAGACCAATAGTCGTGCCATTTCGCCTCCCTCCCGCCACTTTTTAGTTTAGGGCGTTTAGAGTTGGCGTATGCCCCGCAGGTTCGCCACCGCCCTACCGTCTTGGGCCATCGCCGCCGTCGGTTCGGTTTGGGCAGTCGCCGTCACGGGTCAGCAATGGCCGGGAACGATTTCGGTGACTCTCGGTGCCTCGATTGTGGTGTCCTTTATCGTCCAGCTCTCCATTCAACGCAAGGAGGGGCTCGTCAACCGCCTTGCCTTCACGACGAGCGGTTCACTTGTCATCGCGGGTGCCGGCATGGTGGTCGCCTGGCTCGCCCACGGCGTAGGCTAGAGCCATGATTTTCGCTCTTGAAATTTTCTTCCTCAGCCTTCTTGGGCTGGCGACAATCGCAATCGGTGTCGCCGCGGCAACCGTCCTCGTGCGTTTGTTTCGGGGTCAGCGCTAGTCATGGCGAATCCTTTCGTCGATCAACGTGACCTGGTCGACGGAACCGCGGTAGTTCGACTCGACGCCGCGGTGGTCGCGGTCACCGGTTCTGATCGCGCCTCCGTTCTCAACGCCACCCTGTCGCAGTCTCTCGTCGGGCTTACGCCGGGGGATTCCCGTGAAGCTCTCGAGTTAGACGGCAATGGTCGAATCGTTCGAATCCTTCACGTGCTCGAGCGCGCCGACGACACAGTGTTGATTGTTCCCGGCGCTCGCGGCGAAGACGTCGTTGCGTGGCTGGACAAGCGCGTGTTCATGGAGGATGTGACGCCGACGGACATCAGTGCCTCATTCGCCGTCTACGGCGGAACCGGCGGTTTCGGCGACACCGTCTGGACCGACCCATGGCCCGCAATCCAGCCGGGCGGGTTCACGTACGGCGCGGAAATCATCCCAGCCTGGACTTAC
>JBEGTE010000096.1:0-4231 GCA_041179605.1 Actinomycetota bacterium
AACGCGCTGACCGTTCCCGTCGCGGTTGGGTCGTGGGGTGAGGATGCCGCAACTGCCGGACTCATCACGGTCGACGCACACCTTGATGTGCGGCACGGGCGCAGCAACGGTTCTCCCGTTCGCCGACTTGTCGACGAGTTCGGCCTAGACCCGACTCGAATCGTTCAGATCGGCATCGCGGAATTCGCGAACTCGGTCGACTACATCGAGCAGGTGCAGTCCTGGGGAGTAACGGTCATCACTCGAGACGACGTCGAGCGCAGGGGAGTGGACGTGGTTGTCGCGGAGGCTCTCGCAGTCGCTGGCGGTGCCGGAGGGCCAATTCACGTTGACCTCGACATCGACGCGTGTGACCGCAGTATTGCGCCGGCCTGTCCCGCCTCAATTCCGGGCGGATTCAGTGCGTACGAAATGCGTCAGTTTGCCCGTCAGTTTGCGCGTTCCGACGCTGTTCGGTCGATTGACCTTGCCGAGGTTGACGCGGCCGAGGACACTCCTGACGGTCGAACGGTGCGACTGACCGCTCTGTGCGTCCTCGAGGCGCTAGCCGGCGTTCTCGAGCGCTAGAACGTCACTCGTCGGACGAGGTTGACGCCCGGTCGATACGCGAGGTGCACGTGGCTGGGTGCGGACAATTCGACAAGGTGTGCGCGGGCACCAATGCGGATCACGCCAATATCGTCGCGGTCGAGAGCCTTTGCGCCTCCCGCGGTTGCGGCCCACAGTGCCTCGGCGGTCGTCATACCCATCTCGCGAACCGCGAGCGCGATACAGAACCCCATCGACGTCGTGTACGACGAGCCGGGGTTGCAGTTAGTCGCAATCGCAATCTGAACGCCTGCGTCGATCAGCCTGCGCGCATCGGGGTACGGCTGCTTGGTCGAAAACTCTGCACCGGGAAGCAGGGTCACGACAGCGGACGAGGTCGCGAGCAGGTCGATGTCGGAGTCGGTGAGGAACGTCCCGTGGTCGATGCTTGTTGCGCCGAGCGACACCGCCATTCGAACCGAGTCGCTCGGACCGAGCTGTGCGGCGTGAATGCGAGGGCGAAGTCCAGCCATCATGCCGGCTTCCAAAATTCGTCGCGACTGAGCGACGGTGAAGGCGCCCTCCTCGCAAAAAACATCAATCCACGTCGCGTGGGGTGCAACAGCGGCGAGCATGTCTCCGCAGACCACGTCGACGTACGCGTCCACGTCGTCGACGTATTCGGGCGGAACCACATGACCACCGAGGAACGTGACGTCCTCGGTGAATTCGCGTGCGATGCGCGCAAGGCGGGCTTCCTGCTCGACAGTCAGTCCGTATCCCGTCTTGATTTCGACGGTTCCTGTGCCCTGGTTGTGCATTTCGTCGATGCGTGCGCGAACCAGGTCGCGCAGCTCGTCATCCGTCGCCTCGCGCGTCGCCACGACGGTCGAGTTGATTCCGCCGGCCGAATAAGGAGTGCCCTTCATGCGCGATTCGAATTCCACCGACCGGTCACCCGCGAAGATGAGGTGCGTGTGTGAATCGACGAACGCGGGAATCACCGCGCGCCCTTCGACGTCGACGACCTGATCGGCGCGACGCGTTCGTGCCTGCATCTCAGTGCCCACCCACGTTATAACTCCGTCGTCGAATTCGACGGCGGCATCGGTGATGATCCCGTACCTCCCTCCCCACTCGGGGTCGTTCGTGACGAGTTCCCCGATGTTGCGAAGCAGGGTGGTCATGAATTCAGCCTAGGCGTCGACTTCCCACATCGGCACGCGCAGTCCGCGTTCGCGCGCAACCTCGGCGGCGCGGTCGTAACCGGCGTCGACGTGACGCATGACGCCGGTGCCGGGGTCGTTGACGAGAACGCGCGAGACCTTTTCGGCCGCAAGTTCGGTTCCGTCAACGACGAGGACCTGACCGCAGTGAATCGAACGGCCGATGCCGACACCGCCACCGTGGTGGAGTGATACCCAGGTTGCACCGCTCGCGGTGTTGAGAAGCGCGTTCAGGAGCGGCCAGTCGGCGATTGCGTCCGAGCCGTCCAGCATCGCTTCGGTTTCGCGGTAGGGCGACGCCACCGAACCGGAGTCGAGGTGGTCGCGACCGATCACGATCGGTGCCGAGACTTCGCCGTTCTTGACCATCTCGTTGAAACGCAGTCCGGCGAGGTGACGTTCTTTGTATCCGAGCCAGCAGATTCGAGCGGGGAGTCCCTCAAAGTGGACTTTCTCGCCCGCCTTCTCAATCCAGCGCTTGAGGTGTTCATCTTCGGGGAACAACTCAACGATTGCCTTGTCTGTCGCCGCAATGTCGGCCGGGTCTCCCGACAGCGCAACCCAGCGGAATGGGCCCTTGCCCTCGGCAAAGAGGGGTCGGATGTAGGCGGGGACGAATCCGGGGAATTCGAATGCGCGGTCATAGCCGCCGAGTTCGGCTTCGCGACGGATTGAGTTGCCGTAGTCAAACACGACGGAGCCTCGGTCCTGGAACTCGACCATCGCCTTGACCTGCTTTGCCATTGCGGCGCGTGCGTCGAGGGTGAACTTCTCGGGGTTCGATGAGGCATCAGACGCCCACGATTCGACGGTCTCGTTTTCCGGCAGGTACGACAGTGGGTCGTGTGCGCTGGTCTGGTCGGTGACGATGTCCATGTGAACTCCGCGCTCGAGAATCTCGGTGAACACGGTCGCCGCGTTGCCAACGAGGCCAACCGATAGTGGTCGGCGCTCCGCCTTCGCTGCGAGAACGCGCTCGAGAGCATCGTCGAGGTCGTGGGTCATCTCGTCGAGGTAACCGTGGTCCACGCGACGCTGGATGCGGTCCGCGTCGACGTCAACAATCAGAACAGCACCGTCGTTGAGTGTGACGGCGAGCGGCTGTGCGCCACCCATTCCGCCGCATCCGCCGGTCAGCGTCACGGTTCCAGCGAGAGTCCCGTTGAACTTCTCACGGGCGACGGCGCCGAACGTCTCGTACGTGCCCTGCAGGATTCCCTGGCTTCCGATGTAGATCCACGAACCCGCGGTCATCTGGCCATACATCGTCAGCCCCTCGGCCTCAAGCTTGCGGAATTCGGGCCAGGTCGCCCAGTCGCCGACGAGGTTCGAGTTGGCGATGAGCACGCGGGGCGCCCATTCGTGAGTGGTGAAGATGCCGACGGGCTTGCCCGACTGCACGAGCAACGTCTCGTTCGGCTCAAGGGTATCGAGTGCCTTGACGATGGCATCGAATGCGAGCCAGTTGCGTGCGGCTCGACCCGTTCCGCCATAGACAACGAGGTCTTCGGGGCGCTCGGCGACCTCGGGGTCGAGGTTGTTCATGAGCATGCGCTTGGCGGCCTCGGTCGTCCAGTGCTTTGTCGAAATCTCGCTGCCACGAGCGGCACGGACGGTTCGGGACTCGTGTCCGGGAACGGATCCTCCAACGGGGATTACGGTCATGATGTTCTCCTTTTAGTCCAGAGCGCCGGTTACGGCCTCGGTTGTTGACACGATTCGACCCGTTTGCACGAGTTCGACGACTGCTTCGATTGCGGGGGACAGGAACTTGTCGGGACCGGGGCCGCCGGTAACACCGTTGACCAGCGCAACAACTGGTGCTGTGGCCGGCGAGGGGATTTCCGTACGGAGTGCGATTCCGCGACAGGCTGTAAGAATCTCGATGGCGAGAACGCGCGAGAGACCGTCGATCGCGGTGCGGAGTTTGCGACCAGCCGCCCACCCCATCGACACGTGGTCTTCCTGCATCGCCGACGACGGGATCGAGTCGACCGATGCGGGAACGGCGAGCCGCTTCAGTTCCGACACGATTCCCGCGGCGGTGTACTGCGCGATCATGAGTCCGCTGTCGACGCCAGCTCGGTCCGCGAGGAACGGCGGCAAACCGTAGTTGCGTGACTTGTCGAGGAAGCGGTCGGTGCGACGTTCGCTCATGCTGGCGACGTCCGCGACGGCAATGGCGAGGAAGTCGAGAACGTACGCGACGGGGGCGCCGTGGAAGTTCCCGTTCGACTCGACGCGGTAGTCGTGAGTGACGACGGGGTTATCGATCGCCGAGTTCAGTTCGTGAGACGCAACGCGGAACGCGTGGTCGACCGTGTCACGGGCGGCGCCGTGAACCTGCGGCGAGCATCGCAACGAGTACGCATCTTGCGTGCGAACGGTGTCCGAGTCGCGTTCACCGTGAACGAGGTCACTTCCGTGCAGCAATGTGCGAATGTTCGACGCGGAGGCGCGCTGGCCGGGGTGCGGAC
>JBEGTE010000097.1:0-4211 GCA_041179605.1 Actinomycetota bacterium
GACGCGTCGGCGTCGAGCCAGTTCGTGTCGGGGCTGTTGCTTGCCGCAGCGCGATTTGACGAGGGACTGACTCTTCGCCACTCTGGCGATCACCTGCCGTCCATGCCGCACATCGACATGACGATTCACTGCCTTCGCGCCCGCGGAGTCGATGCGTCCATGGTCGAACCCGGAGTCTGGCGAGTCGAACCGGGTCCGATTGCCGGAGTCGACATCGTCATCGAACCCGACCTGTCCAACGCGGCGCCGTTCCTCTGCGCGGCGGTGATTGCCGGCGGCACCGTCACAATCCCCGACTGGCCCGAATCGACGACTCAGGTCGGTGCGGATTTGGCCGATTACCTGCCGATGTTCGGCGCCACTGTCACTCGTGACAAGCGCGGGCTGACCGTCGACGGCGGTGTCGGCCTACGTGGTGGTACCTCAATTCCCGGCGTCTCGCTCGATTTGTCCACAGGCGGTGAACTCGCCCCCGCCCTCGTCGCGCTCGCCGCACTGGCGAGTGGACCGTCCGAGTTCCGTGGCATCGCCCACCTGCGCGGGCACGAAACCGATCGGCTCGCGGCTCTGGTCACCGAAATCAACCGACTCGGCGGCAAAGCGACCGAACTACCCGACGGAATTCGACTCGAACCGGCCACACTGCACGGTGGCGAATGGCAGAGCTATTACGACCACCGCATGGCGACAGCGGGTGCGATCATCGGACTCGCCGTCGAAGGCGTCGAGGTCGAAAACATCGCCACGACGTCGAAGACGCTCCCCGACTTCCCGCGGATGTGGGCGGAGATGCTCGGCGCATGACCTGGCTTGACGGGGATTTCGATCGCTTCGACGAGTCGGCCGCGCGAGTTCGCCCGCCGAAGAAGGGCAGCAAGCCCCGAACAAAAACCCGTCCAGCCCACGACGACTCGACCCCCGGCCGCGTGATCACCGTTGACCGCGGGCGCTACATGACCCTTGTTAACGAAGGCACTGCAGACGAGACACCCGTCATCGCAAAGCGTGCACGTGAGCTGTCGCGTACCCCGATTGTGACCGGCGACATCGTTGACCTCGTTGGTGACGTCAGCGGCGCCGACGGTTCACTCGCGCGAATCGTTCGAATTCAGGACCGCAGCACGGTGTTGCGCCGCAGCGCCGACGACAGCGACCAGGTCGAACGCATGATTGTCGCCAATGCCGACCGAATGCTCATCGTCGTGGCGGCGGCCAACCCCGAACCTCGTCAACGACTCGTCGACCGTTACCTCGTCGCGGCATTCGACGCTGGCATCCAGCCAATCTTGTGCATCACCAAGACGGACCTCGCCGATCCGACCGAGTTCCTCGCGCACTTCCGCGGACTCGACATTCCGATTGTGACCTCACGGTCCGACGACCCTCCCGTCGAGGCGATCAGTGAGTTGCTGCGTGGACACACGTCGGTCGCCGTCGGACACTCGGGCGTTGGGAAGTCGACGCTCGTCAACGCGTTGGTCCCCGGCGCCGAGCGCGCCACAGGTGTCGTCAACGAAGTCACGGGCCGAGGACGCCACACCTCCTCGTCGACGGTGTCCTTCCGTTTCCCAGGCGGCGGCTGGCTGATTGACACCCCCGGAGTGCGTTCGTTCGGTCTCGGGCATGTGCGACCGGAATCCGTGCTTGCCGCGTTCACCGACCTCGCTGCGATTGCCGAGGACTGCCCCCGCGGGTGCAACCACCGCGACGACGACTGTGCGATGGTGGAGGCGGTCTCTGCCGGAGAACTGGGTGACGAGGGCGCAGCCCGGCTCGATTCGGTCCAGCGCTTGATCGGCTCGCTCGATTCGGTGTCGTAGCCTGTTCCTGTGACCATTCGACTTGACGATGACCTTGCGCTCGCGCGCACTCTTGCCGCCCACGCCGACCTCATTTCGATGCGTCGGTTCACCGCGCAGGACTTCACGGTGTCGACAAAGCCCGACCGCACACCCGTCACCGAGGCTGACCGCGAGGTCGAAAAAGCCATTCGCGAAGGGATTGCCGCGGCACGGCCGCACGACGCGATTCTGGGCGAAGAGTTCGGGTCAACCGGTGAACAGTCGGGCGAAGGCCGTCCTCACCGTCAATGGATTATCGACCCCATCGACGGAACGGCCAACTTCCTTCGCGGTGTGCCAATCTGGGGCACGCTCATCGCTCTCGCCATTGACGGTGTTCCACAGGTCGGTGTCGTCTCCGCACCTGCCCTCGGGCAGAAATGGTGGGCGGCGACCGGCCACGGCGCTTACACGCAGCGCGCCGGTGCGCACGAAACTCCGATTCACGTCAGCAAGGTCTCGACCATCGCGGACGCGGTCGTGTCCTACAACTCACTTCCCGGCTGGATCGACGCCGGCCGAGGCGACCAAGCGATTGCGCTTGCGACACAGTCATGGCGAGCCCGTGCGATCGGTGACATGTGGGCGTACATGCTCGTCGCCGAAGGTGCGATCGATGTCGCCACCGAATGTGACCTGCAGCCCTACGACATGGCGGCATTGATCCCGATTGTGACCGAGGCGGGCGGACGATTTACCGACATCGACGGACAGGACGGACCGTGGCACGGAACCGCCTGCGCGACCAATGGTCTTGTGCACGACGACGTGCTCGCGGTGCTCAAGTAGGCTATAAACGTGAAGTTTTCGCGCTTGTTCTCTGTTGCTGCCGTAGCCGCACTCGCCGTTTCGACCCTGGGGGGTTGCACGACGATTTCGACGTTGTACAAAGCGTACGGTCCCGAATCGCAGCCCGAACCGGTCCCCACGCGGACGTTCTCGGCGTCAGGACTGGTAGTTCTCAAGCTCGGGAACTGCTTGGACAAAGCAAAGCTCGAAGACGCAAACAAGGACACGGACCCATTTGTGTCCTGCACGAAACCGCACGACCTCGAGGTCTTCTCGCACTTCGCCCTCAAGGGCGACGAATACCCGTCAGTTGAGTCGATCGTCAGTGACGCGGCGGCGCGATGCGCCAAGTCGTTCACCAAGTTTGTCGGAGTCGACTTCGGAATTTCGGCTCTCGATTTCTCGTATTACTACCCCACCCAATCGTCATGGGCAGGTGGTGACCGCATGGTCGACTGCGTGATTTTCGACCCCGACGGTAAGACCACGGGTTCACTCAAGCACGAACGCCGTTAGTAGATCCGGCGAGCTCCGTCGGACGGTGCGACGACGAACATCTCGGGCGTATCGAAGCCCTTGGCTGCGTATTCACTGCGCACCGCTGACTCGATGTCCTCGAGAGCGGCACGCGGAGCGAGCGCGATTGCCGCGCCGCCAAACCCGCCACCCGTGAGCCTGGCACCCAACGCTCCGGTCGCCAGCGCAGTGTCGACCGCGCAGTCGATCTGCGGAACCGAAATTTCGAAGTCGTCGCGCATTGACATGTGCGATTCGACGAGCAACTCGCCAATCGCCGTCGGACCGCTTTCACGAAGTACGGCGACAACCTGTTCGACCCGCGCGTTTTCCGTCACGACATGACGAGCGCGTCGGAACGTTGCGTCGTCCACGAGTCCGCGTAATTCAGCGAGCCGGTCCAATGTCACATCACGTAGTGCCTGGACACCGAGAGCGGCAGCGGCGCGCTCGCAGGCGGCTCGGCGTTCCCCGTATCCGCCCGTTGCGTGGCTGTGGTGAACGCGCGAGTTCATGACGAGTACTGCGAGGTCGTTCGCATCAAGCGCGAACGGAACAACCTCCACCGACGGTACGCGACAATCGATAAACACCACCGAGTTGTCCCGCCCGTGCATCGACGCAATTTGGTCCATCAGCCCGGTCGGTGCACCGACCATCTCGTTTTCGGCCTTCTGTCCGACGCGCGCCAAGTCCATCGACGTCATGCCCAATTCCCACAGGTCATTCAGCGCGACCGCGACGGCACATTCGATGGCGGCAGAAGACGAGAGCCCCGCGCCAATCGGAACATCGGTGTCGATGACGATGTCGAGACCATCTCGAAGGCTGTCCGGACCACCGAGAGCCCACACAACTCCGAGTGGATAAGCAGACCAACCGTTGACGCGACCCGGTTGGCAGTCCGCCAGGGCGATGTCGATAATCTCGTCGCCGAGTGTCGAACCGACACGAACACGTCCATCGGAACGCAATCCCACAGCGACAACCGTCTGACGATCGATCGCCATCGGCAGCGCAAACCCGTCGTTGTAGTCGGTGTGCTCACCGATGATGTTAACGCGC
>JBEGTE010000098.1:0-5941 GCA_041179605.1 Actinomycetota bacterium
TCTTCCGTTAAAAGAACTGAAGCGATAACCTTGGGCTATCGCTTCAGTTGACCCCCTTCGAAAAGGTCACTTTTAGTATACACACAAATGTTCGCTACAGCGAACATTTTCTTTTTTGCCATTTTTGCCCCTTTTCGGGCCTTCCGCTTTCCTGTCCACGCACACTGGCATACTGACGTTATGTCGAATAACCCCACCCCGGAGAAGAAGCTGTCCCTCGCCGAGCGCCTGTTGGCCGCGAAGGAAACCGTCGAGAAAGGCGCGATGGCGGGACTGTCGATGGCGCGCGAAGGCGTGGAGACCGCCTCAGAACATATCGCCAAGGGCAAGGACGCAATCGACGACAAAACCCGCGAGGCTCTCGATAAGGCATATGCGACACAGCGCTCAACCGCAGCGAAGAACCTCGACCGTCTTCGCGCTGAGCACCCCGCGGCGACACCCGCGGACATCCTGGCAAAACTTGAAGAGGACCTGACGGTCATCGAGTCGGCATCCAACGCCGACCCCGACGAGGTCATCACCGCCGCTGCGCTGTACGTGCTGACCGCCATTGAAGTGCATGGGCCTGCCGATGGCGACGACGATGCCGAAGCACGTCAACGCTTGATTGACTCCATTGTCGTGATGAACACCGAGTCGGCGAAGATGGTCGCTCTGCTCGGCGGCGCGGCGCTCTCACTTATTCCGACGGGATCTGGCGCTTTCGGAAAAATCGCCGGCAAGGTCGCCAAGGCGGGCACCAAGTTTGCGAAGTTCGGACCGTTGCTGGCGATGGCCGGTTTGGACAACCCCGGCAAGAAGTCGATCGCGTGGATTGTGAAGACCGTTTCACACAACGTTCTCGGGGCGCCTCCGGTGCAGTGGCAGGGAACCTCGAGTTAGGACGACCACACCTTAAAAGAAGAAGCCCCCGAGTAATCGGGGGCTTCTTGCTGGCGGTGCCGGTGGGATTTGAACCCACGGTGGACTTGCACCCACACATGTTTTCGAGACATGCTCCTTCGGCCGCTCGGACACGGCACCGTGAGAAAGTTTACACGCCAAACACTGTGCGTGAAAACGGGGTTCGCGTCTGACCTCTCGCCTACGCTGGTGGAATGGCACGAGTAACCGCGACCTTCCGCTGCAGCGAATGTGGCTGGACGACCGCGAAATGGGTGGGCCGTTGCGGCGAGTGTCAGCAGTGGGACACCGTCCGCGAAACTGGCGCTGAGCCGACCGGCGGTCGAACTGTTGCGGCCCGAGTCCCCCAGGGGCGTGCCGCTGTTCCGATCACGGACGTCACCGTCGACGACGCTGAACACCGACCGACGGGCATTGCCGAATTCGATCGCGTCCTCGGCGGCGGAATTGTTCCGGGTGCCGCGATCCTCGTTTCCGGTGAGCCCGGCGTCGGTAAGTCCACTCTTCTGTTGGATGTCGCTGGAAGGGTTGCCAAGAGCGGCGAGCGCGTTTTGTATGTCAGCGCCGAGGAATCCGTCGGCCAAGTCCGCCTTCGTGCCGGTCGCACGGGAACCCTCGTCGAATCGCTTTTCCTCGCCGCGGAGACCGACCTCGGCACTGTGCTTGGGCACATCGATCAGGTGCAGCCATCACTCGTCATTGTCGACTCGGTGCAGACGGTCGCGTCGGACACCATCGACGGACTCGCCGGCGGAGTCGCCCAGGTGAAGGAAGTCGCCGCGACTCTGGTGCGCTTGGCAAAGGAACGCGGGATACCTGTCCTCATCGTGGGTCACGTCACCAAGGACGGAACCATTGCGGGACCGCGCATGCTTGAGCACCTCGTCGACGTTGTCGTTCAGTTTGAAGGCGACCGTCAGACGCGTTGTCGTTCAGTTTGAAGGCGACCGTCAGACGCCCTTGCGATTTGTGCGAGCCCTCAAGAACCGCTTCGGTCCGACCGACGAGGTCGGCTGTTTCGAGATGGTCGGAACGGGAATTCAGGAAGTTCCGGACCCGTCGGCGTTGTTCCGTTCGAACTCGGGAACTCCCGTCAGCGGGACGTGCGCAACGATCGCCCTCGAGGGTCGGCGCGCGATTCCAGTCGAGATTCAGGCACTTATTGTTCCGACCAATGCGCCACAGCCTCGGCGGGTGACGAACGGGGTCGACTCGTCGCGCGTCGCGATGCTGCTCGCAGTTCTAGAACGTCGGGCTCGAATCCCGCTCTCGTCAGCGGACGTTTATGTCTCCACAGTCGGTGGCATCCGTGTGACCGAACCCGGTGCGGATCTAGCGATCGCCCTTGCGCTCGCAAGTGCGGCCAGGGACATCGCGCTTCCGGCGACTCTGGTCGCGACCGGCGAAATCAGCCTGGCCGGTGACATCCGCGCGGTCGCCGCACATCAACAACGCGCCAGTGAGGCTGCACGACTCGGATACTCGACGGTCCTCGATCACACCGCAAAGACGCTTTCTGAAGCGGTTCGCCAGGCCAGCGCAACGGCCGACCCCGCGAAACCCGGCTTCTAGGCCGCGTCCTCGCCGAATCCCTCGACTTCGTTTCGGATGTCGTCGATGAACTCCTCCACGGTCGTGATGCGGCGCTCGAACGGCGTGAGGTTCTCGTTGGTCAGGCCGCTGATGATCTCGGCGCGCTCGGCGAGGAGTTCGGGCTGGTTGGTGCGGGCAAGTCGCGCGATGCACGCGTTCCCGAGTCGCTCCCACTCGTGCGTCGCGCCGTTGGTCGCGAACTCAATGAGCGCCAGCTGCCAGAATCCTTCAGCGATTCCCGGGACGAACTCGCGACGCGGGTCGAGGCGGGTGAGGGTTGTCGCAATCGACTGTGCCTCGACGAGGTCGCCCATCTCGATGAGCACGTCCGCCTGCAGAACCATGAACGTGATGACCTTGAGCATGTCGTCGCCGAAGTTGGCGGCCGACATGTGCCCGAGGGCAGCCTTGGCTCCTGGGAAATCGCCAAGATCCATGTACTTGCGCGCGAGCACGATTCGCGCGGCATCGCGGGTGATGTCGTCGTCGTATTCGACCGCACGTGCAATCACCGAGTCGAGGACCGGAATCGCGAGCATCGGCTCGGTCTGCATCGCACGGTTGATTTCGAGGTGGTTGAGCAGGTCCCATGTGTTCGTGTTCTTCGCCTGCGCGTACGCGCGAGCCTCCCACGATTCCGACTGAATCGAATCGCACTCGGACAAGCGAATCAAGGTTCGGATCTTGGGGTAGTTCGGAACGACCGAGAGCAGCGGTTCGAGAATCGAAATCGCTTCGCTGGTTCGCCCGACGGCGATGAGCGCGCTGCCGTGAGCGAACTGGACTCGGTGGCGAAGGACCGGCCAGACGAACGTATCGGCCATGAGAGTCGCTGCTTCTTCAACGAGTGCAAGACCGCGATCAGCGTTGAGGAGCTGAACTTCGACCTGCGACATCTCGGTGAGGATGTCGATGATGAGTTGTACTGCGCCAGCGGAACGTGCGTCTGCAAGCGCGGTCTCCATTAGCGCCAGGGCTTCACGCGAACGACCAAAGGTCGCGATGATGCACGCCTTTTGCCACACGAGTCGTGCGCGGTTCTCCTCCGATCCATCGTCGGACGTGTGCAGAATCGCCCGCTCGATGTATTCGAGAGCCACCGCGGATGCACGGCGGCGATGTGCGGCCCACGCGTACTGCTGGTAGTAATCACGCCACGCCTCGTCACCGAACGCCTTCTCTTCCAGTTGCGCGACACGTTCCTTGACTTCTTCGACGTTGTCCCACTCTTCGGCTTCCGACCATCCGTCCGTGGCACGCGCGTAGGCAATCACAGCTTGGTCGTAGTTGTCGTCCTCGAGGAAGACAGCGGCGAGGCGCTCCTGCAGACTCGCTGATTCGCTGTAGTCGCTGCGGAAGTACATGCGCATGGAGAGGTCGATGAACGCCTCGATGCGGTCACCGCCCGTTGCGTTCTCGATGCGGTCCCAGAGTTCGGCTTCGGTTGGCTCGTCCGAGTGATCGTGCATTACTGGTCTCCGCCCATGGTCTCGTCGGTGGTGACCTCTTCCGCCACAGCCGGAGCGGTCTCGGGCTCGGCAGTATCGCGAACCGAGAGGTCGACGCGCTTCTTGTTCGACGACGACGATCGTCGTTCCGTGAGTGGGAATGGGGAAAGACCGAAATTGTGGCGCATGATTTCTCCTCTCAGGAAGGGCTAGATACATCGTCTGGAGGGGCGTCATTACCGATTTCGACGGTGCGGGGAAGTGCTACTTTGCCACCGAGCTCGGACATCAAACAAAACGACACGCGGTGCTTTTCGATTAATGTTCGGGTCTTTCGCCGACGGCGAAACGACCTCCCTCGGCGTGACCGGCCAGGCCCGATTCGAGGGTGCGAACGACGCTCCGTTTACCTCAAACGTGACGACGTGAGATTTATTCCGACGATTCGGAACTAGTACAACATGAACTGCTTCGACTCGGCGGAGGCAATTTCACCGAGCTGAACAGACAGTTGGTATGAGGCTCCGCCGCCGACAGCCGGCGTTCCGTTGTCGCAGTTGTCAGAGCGCGCGCGACCCCACTCAAACGTGTTCGTTGTGATCGCTTCGCCCGCCGCAAACTCTTGAACGAAGGGTTCGGTCGACGATTGGCAGACGGTCGAATCCCAGATCGTGTCCGAGCCGCTCGTGATGATGTATTTCTGCTTGTCGGTGCCGACCTCGATGGTGCACGCAACGTCGCTGGTGTTGGTGATGGTCATCGACAGCTTGGGCAACTCGCCTTCGGCGTAGGTGTCGTGGTCGACGTTTCCGCTGATGACGACGGCGGCCGGGTCACACGCGGCGACGGTGGTCGCTCCATTCGTCGCGGTCGCTTCGGGTTGGGCGTTCTGTCCGCCCGTCGCGGCCGATAGGACTCCATTGATTCCGACACCCGCACCGACGAGAACGATCAGGGCGACGAGCCGGCGAACGTGATACACGCGCGCAGGCAGCGGCCCGCGGGGATACACAATCCATGACATATCAGCAGGTTACGGCGGGGGTCCGACAACCAACGGGTGGCGCGCCGACTACAGCGACTTGAGCATGCGGGTGTTGCCGAGTGTGTTCGGTTTGACGCGCGCGAGGTTGAGGAACTCGGCGATACCTTCGTCAGGAGAGCGCACCAGTTCGGCGTAGACGTCGGCGGACACCAGCGGTTCCGTCGGTGAATCCCCGACCTCTCCGATCGGGTCGTACCCACGCGCACCGAAAAAGCCGGTCTCGAACGTCAGACAGAACAGTCGTGACAGACCCAGTTCACGGGCGTTGGCTTCCAGCGCCTCGACGATCGCGCCGCCGACTCCGTGCCCGCGGTGCGACTCGGCGACCGCGACCGTGCGGATTTCTCCCAAGTCGCGCCACATCACGTGAAGTGCACCACAGCCGACGACTGCTCCATCAATTTCGGCGGCGACGAACTGCTGAATGGCTTCGTAGAGGACGACGGGGTCCTTGCCCAACAGGATGCGCTGACGCACGAACGGTTCGATGAGCGCCTCAATCGAGGCGACATCGTCCGTGCGGGCGGGCCGAACCGTGATGGTCATTCCGCCAGTCTAGGCGCGACTACTCGGCGTCGGGCTGAGTCGGTGCGTCCGTGGCTTGATCGAAACCGCCCTCGACGGGTGCGTCGACAACTGGAGCCGCCTCAGTGACGTCCGGCAGTTCGAGCTTGCCGGTTGTCGTCGCAACGAACTCTTCGCCGTCGAAGTCGACGAGGACGTGGCTTCCCGAGTGCAGTTCACCGTGAAGGATCTTCTCGGAGAGCATGTCCTCGACCTCGTGCTGGATTGCGCGACGCAGCGGACGGGCACCGAGCATCGGAT
Source organism: Actinomycetota bacterium (assembly GCA_041179605.1). Taxonomy (GTDB): domain Bacteria; phylum Actinomycetota; class Actinomycetes; order Actinomycetales; family Microbacteriaceae; genus MWH-TA3. The sequence goes on from JBEGTE010000098.1 coordinate 5,818, forward strand.
CCCAGCCGACCGTCAGCAACTGGCGGCGAGCGGCGTCGGTGACGTCGAGGGTCATGTCGCGGTCGAGCATGCGCTCGCGCAGGCGGCGAACGAACAGGTCCACGATCTGCAGCAACTCGTCCTG
>JBEGTE010000099.1:0-4075 GCA_041179605.1 Actinomycetota bacterium
GTGGTTCGCGCGTGGGGGCGTCTCGGTTATCCGCGACGGGCGTTGAACCTGCACGCCGCCGCGACGCGAATTCGTGACGAGTTCGGGGGAGACGTCCCCGCCGACGTTGAGACACTCGAGTCCCTACCCGGCATCGGTGCATACACGGCACGCGCCGTCGCCGCATTCGCATTTGGCCTCCGTGTTCCCGTCGTCGACACCAACATTCGGCGGGTGCTGTTCCGCGCGGTTCTGGGGATCGCCGAGCCCGCACCGCCACGAGTAAAAGCAGACATGGACCTGATGGACTCCGTTCTGCCGACGTCCGCAAAAGATTCCGTTGCCGTCAACGCGGGCATCATGGAACTAGGAGCGACCTTCTGCGTCGCACGAAACCCGAATTGCGGGGGCTGCCCTGTCACGGAACACTGCGCTTGGGCACTCGCGGGGTTTCCCGACAACGCGGGCCCGACCCGCACCCCGCAGAAGAAGTACGAGGGCAGTGTTCGACAGGCGCGTGGTGCGATTCTCGCCCTCGCCCGCGACGGACATCGAATTACGCCCGCGGATATCGCACGTGCCGTTCCCGATCAACCGCGCCGCGACCTCGCCCTCGAAGGTCTGCTCACCGACGGGCTTCTCGTCGGCAACGCGAAAGGATTCGAACTACCGAAGTAGCCCGAAGCCTTTCGAGGTTGCGTTACGCGCGGACTGCGCGGCGACGTGTCGCGACGAGAATCGCAGCGCCAGCCGCGACTGCACCAGCGGCGGCGATGCCGGAGGTGGCGTCGAAACCTGTGCTGGCGAGGGAATCTGCCGGTGCCGGCCAGCGCAGGTAAACCGCGCCGTCATTACCATTGTCGCCGGTCAACTCTGTGGTGACGTTTCCGCCATGGCCGGGGTCGTCGGGCGCGCTGTCGATGGTCTGGCTGCTGTCCGTGATGGACGAACCGCCCGTGCCCAACTCAGGTTCGCCGTCGATTTCGGGGAACAAGACGCTGTCGCCGGCTACTTCACTCGGGGTGACGCCGGGCCCTCCGACACCGAGTGAAACGGCATCTCCGGCGGATCCTCCACCAGAGCCAAATTGATTAGAAGCGTTCACGGGGTCGTTACCGTTCCCGGAGAAACCAGTGCTACCACCGCCCGATACGACTGATCCGTTGAGAACCGAATCCTCGCCCTCGTTGACGTCGGCATCGCCGCCAGCTCCGACTGTAAGTTCAAGGGGTTCGTCGAAATCGGTCACGTCGAAAAACTGGACGTCACCGCCACCACCGGCGTAGAGTCCGAGTGCCGACCACGCAGCTGAACCGCCGCCGGCCACGACCGCGTGCAACTTGGTGATTCCGCTGGGGGCGTTGAACGTGTAGTCGCCTGCCTCGGTGAATTCGACGCCACAAACACCGGGTGCTACAAGGGTTGCTGCGGGTGTCGTGGTCTGGCAGGTTGCTGTGGCGAACGCGGATTGGCCAACCAGGGCAAGGGGCGCGACGATAAGTGACAGTCCAGTGACATGGCCGACAGTGCGTACTCCGTGCGACATTGTGGATCTCTTTCCTAGAGGTACGGATGAATCAGTTGTGGCGACGACGTCGAGTCGCGACGAGAATCGCAGCGCCAGCAGTGACTGCACCAGCGGCGGCGATGCCGGAGGTGACGTCGAAACCAGTGCTGGCGAGGGAGTCTGCCGGTGCAGGCCAGCGCAGGTAGACCGCGCCGTCAATTCCGTCACCACCCGTCGACTGCGAGAAAGCGTTGCCTCCATGACCAGGGATGTTGGGGGTGTCTTCGATGGTTGAGCTGCCATCAAGAATTGCGTCACCGCCGGCGCCAAGTTCGGGTTCCCCGTCAATCTCGGGGAAAAGGTCGCTGTTGCCTGCAACGTCGCTCGCGAGAACTCCGGCACCACCGTCGACGCGTGAAGGCGCATCGCCACCGGCGCCGCCTCCAGCACAGAAGAACTCGCTGTTCATGTCGCACGCCTCGCTGTTGTTGTTACCGGAATTTGTCATCCAGCCGCCGGGAACAATGTCCCCGTTCAGGATCGAATCGTCGCCGTTTGCGCTAGACCACTGACCGCCGGCACCGACGGTGAGATCAATCGGCTGGTCGAAATCAACGACGTCAAAGAACTGTACGTCGCCGCCTCCGCCGCCATAGATGCCGAAATAGTCTTGCGCGGACGCGCCACCCGCGACGACGACGGCGTGCAACTTGGTGATGCCGCTGGGGGTGTTGAACGTGTAGTCGCCCGCCTCGGTGAATTCGACTCCGCAGACGCCCGGCGCTACGAGAGTCGCCGCGGGTGTCGTGGTCTGGCAGGTTGCTGTGGCGAACGCGGATTGGCCAACGAGGGCAAGGGGCGCGACGATAAGCGAGAGTCCAGTGATCTGGCCGGTGGCACGAAGAGTGGTGTTCATGACGACTTTCCGAAGGTTGGAGAAACTGATTTAGATACTGACAAATCTTATCGTTGAGGTTCGCTTTTCGCAGATTTCACAACGATTGACGCAAACTGCTCAGCGAGTTGTGTTCTGTTGACTTTTCCCATGTGGTTGCGGGCAATTGACGGGACACGGACGTATTTTGATGGCGCCGTTTCGTGCAATCGTCGGTGCATCAACGTGGCGAGACTCGCCTGGTCGATGGGGTTCCGACTTGTGTAAAACATGCAAATTTCCTGCAAGCCGTTCGCGGGGGTGAACCCGAACACTGCCGCGTCGGTGATTCCTTCAAATTCACGGGCAACCGCCTCGACTCGCGCGGGGTCGACCTTGACACCCGCCGCGTTGAACACTTCCGATGCGCGACCGGCGAGATACAGGTCGCGACCGTCGAGATAGCCCAAATCGCCAGGCAGGAAATAGCCGTCGCGGAAGAACTCCGAGGTGGCGGCGGAATTGTCGAGGTATTCCTGTGGTTGGCGGGCCCGTTTGATTGCGACGAGCCCAATCGAACCGTCTTCGAGTGTCTCGAAGTTTTCCCCGACGATTTTCACGTCGACGTCAGGCAACAGTGTCCCCGCGAGCCCGTTTATCGAGCCAACGCCGTGTCGGATGGCGACCGACCCTGCCTCGGTGCTGGCGTACGTCGCCAGGATTGTCGCGTCGAACCGTTCCGCCAACCCGGTGACGATGGCGTCGGGAAGCACGCTTCCGGCCGACATCACTGTGGCCACCGTGTCGAACCCGCGTTCGTCGTGACGCGCGTCCTCGAGCAACACACCCAACTGGAATGGCGACGCCATCAGACACGTCACTCCGTGGCGGTCGATTTGGTCCAGAACTTCGGGACCCTGACCGGCGAGGATGAAGGTTTCTCCGGCGAAAACGTGGAAATAGAACGACATGAACGTCAGTCCCGTGCTGAGTCCCAGCAGGCACAGATAGGGGCGGGACGGCATCCACTGGGATGTTCGGTCGAGCGCTCGGTCTTCCATGCAGTCGATCGACACGGGGATCGCTTTCGGAACACCGGTCGTGCCGCTGGTGAAGGACAAGCGGCACAGCGAGTGCACGCTCTCGTATTTCAGCGGATTCGGGACCGCCACAACCAGTGACGAGTTCGCCATGAACTCGTCATCGACGACGATCTGCCGGTCTGGCGGGAACCACGCAACCGCCGTGCCAACAATCAGCCAGTCGAAGACGTCAGCCACCAGTTCGGGGTGGTCGGCCGGTATCTGCGCCCCGATGCATGCTTCATGGAACAGCGCTTCGCTAATGACGAGGTCCATGATGGGCGGCAAGTGGGTTCCGACAGTGTCGCCTCGGGTGACTCCGCGATCGCGCAGTAATTTCGCGATGCGAACCGAACTGTCCAACAGTTCCGCGAATGTTAGGTCGGCGTCAACAGTGCTAATGGCGACGCGTTCAGGATGAGCCTTTGCCGACTTCTCAAGGTGTAGGAACGGGTTGATCACGAGTCACCCGTGAATTGTGAAATCGCGCGCGTTTCCGTGAATTCGAGAAACCCGTCGAGCCCTTGCTCGCGGCCGAAACCGCTGTGTTTGGTGCCACCGAACGGCGCCCGAAGGTCGAGGCGCGGAGCACCGTGGTCGTTGATCCACACGTATCCGACCGCGAGGCGGTTC
>JBEGTE010000100.1:0-4282 GCA_041179605.1 Actinomycetota bacterium
CGGGCGAACACGTGCAATTGCGCTCGTGGGTTTGACCGGCACGGTTGTCGACATCGAGGTGGACATCGCATCGGGGCTTCCCGCGCTCGTGCTCATCGGTTTACCCGACGCATCCTTGGGCGAAGCGAAGGACCGTGTCCGAAGCGCCATCACCAATTCGGGATTCACCATGCCACCGACTCGCGTGACCGTGAACCTCTCGCCTGCGTCTCTTCCCAAACAGGGAAGTGTGTTCGACCTCGGTATCGCCTTGGCGATCCTGTCGGGGTCGGGTGCTGTATCCGCTGAATCCGTTCGTGAAGCGGTTCACCTCGGTGAACTGGCGCTGGACGGTCGGGTTCGGCCTGTGCTCGGAATTCTGCCTGCTGTCGTTGCTGCCCGCGAATCGACGTCATCGCCGTCGCGAGCGTGCGGCACGCGATGGCGGCTCATGGGGCCGACATTGAGGTCGGCGACATCGACGAACTAACCGCCCCGATTCAGGACGTTGACTCGGTTTCATCCCGTGATCTCGCTGATGTTGTTGGCCAGCCGGACGTCGTCGAGGCGCTGATCGTCGCTGCAGCCGGCGGACACCACGTGTACATGTTGGGCGCGCCGGGAGCTGGAAAAACGATGTTGGCCGAGCGGCTTGTCGACATATTGCCTGACCTGACTCCAGAGCAGTCGCTCGAAGTGACATCAATCGCATCACTATCTGGCGTTGCGCAGACCAGCGCGCTGATTACCCGCCCACCATTCGAAGCACCGCACCACACCGCCACCGCGGTGTCCATTGTTGGCGGCGGTTCTGGTGTGATTCGTCCGGGGGCGGTGTCCCGCGCAAGCCGAGGGGTGTTGTTTCTGGACGAGGCCCCCGAATTTTCGCCCGCCGTCATAGACGCTCTTCGACAACCCCTTGAATCGGGCGAAATCGTGATTCATCGATCGCATCAGGTTGCGCGCTTCCCCGCTCACGTGCAGCTCGTCCTCGCCGCGAATCCGTGTCCGTGCGGTCAGGCAGGACTGGCCGATTCTGATTGTGTTTGCACACCCGATCGACGCCGACGATACCGTTCGCGGATTTCCGGTCCCGTACTCGATCGCATCGACATCCACCTGCCCGTGCGCCGGGTTCCACGAGCCGCCCTTCTCGATAGTTCGCGCACGGGAACGACAACGGAACAGGCGCGCACCGCGGTTATCGCTGCGAGGGCGGCGCTCACTGCGCGGTGGCCTGACTGTCGACCCGCTGCGACCGAGTTGCGGTCCGGCCGTTTCCGCTTGCCGGCGGTGGTGACGGCTCCCATCGACCTTGCCCTCGACCGCGGGGCTCTGTCGATGCGCGGATATGACCGAGCCCTGCGAATCGCCTGGACTCTCGCAGATCTTGCGGGAACAATCACGCCCACGCGCGATCAGGTCGATCGTGCGCTCACCCTCCGGAAAGGACTCACCTCGTGACCATGTTGTGGAACGTGCCCGTGGCAACGATTGACCAGGCGATGGCGCCGTTACGGCCCCACTCGACCGCCGAGGACTTGCGAGCGTCTTTCGCTGATGCGGCCTGGAGCTTCCTCGTCGAACCGGGCGACCGCGTCGCCGGCGCACTCATTCGCGAACTCGGCAGTTCCGAGGCCCTTGCGCGAATCGTCGCCAGACCACCCGCGTCAACACTTGCCAACGACGAACTGTCCGCGACCGACATCGCTGAGGCTCTCGCCCGCTGGGAACCCCGGCTCGAGACGCCCGCGCTGTTTCGAGCGTTGAGCTCCGCGGCAACTCTCGGGGTTCAACTTGTCCGTGCCGGCGACATTGGTTGGCCCGACGGGCTCGTCGACCTAGGCGACAACGGCCCGCGGGTGTTGTGGGTGCGCGGTCAGGTTGAGGCAATACCGTCTACCGCGACCAGCGTCGCCATCGTCGGCGCCCGCGCATCAACCGGATACGGCGAGCACGTTGCCATGGACTTCGCGGCCGGGTTCGTCTCGCGGGACTACGCGGTCGTATCGGGTGGCGCTTACGGGATCGACGGCATGGCGCACAGGGCAACAATCGCGTGTGGTGGCACCACCATCGCGGTGATGGCGGGTGGGCTCGACAACCTGTACCCGTCTGGACACGAGGAACTCCTCAAACGAATTATGTCCACCGGTGCGGTTGTCTCCGAAGTGCCACCAGGTGGGGCTCCAACCCGCTGGCGCTTCCTCCAGCGCAACAGGCTCATCGCCGCTATCGCCGGGGGGACGGTTGTTGTGGAGGCTGGGTATCGAAGCGGCTCACTCAACACGGCAACGCACGCGCGCGACCTGGACCGACCTCTCGGTGTCGTTCCCGGCCCGATCACGAGCGGGCAGAGCGCTGGTTGCCACAGGCTTTTGCGCACAAACCCCGCCGCGCAATTGGTGACAAGCGTCGCCGACATGATTGATCTAATGACGGGAAACCTGCCGGACGAACGATTCGACACCCGCGACTCGTCCGAGACCGTACGTGTTCTCGATGCGCTCTCGTCAACGCCTAAAGATCTGACAGCAATCGCTGCGCGTGCCGGGATCTCCGAAGCGACCGCCAAGGTTCTCCTCACGAATCTGGAGCGGGAGGGAAGGGTCGGTTACCACGAAACTGGTTGGACTCGTCTTGCAACGAAATGACCGCCCCTCCGCATGAGAAGCGGATGGGCGGTCACATAATCGACTAGGAGCGTCGACGACGGCGAAGCACCGAGACGGTTCCCAGCGACACAAGCGCGGCGGCAAATCCTGCAAGTGCGCTCGAATCAAAACCAGTGTCGGCAAGCCCGTTAGAGGATGCGGAGTCATCACCTGATCCGTCGAAATCTGCGAAGTCGCCGTCAACCATCTCGCCTGCGCCGATCAAAATGTATTCACCATCACACGCGGCAAACATGTCCTCCGTCGACCCAAGTTCAAGAGAATCGTCGTCGTAAGTATTCGACCAGCACAATGTCCAGCCGTCGATGTCAGCGATAGCAACGTCTTCCTGCGGCCCGACAGGGTAGTAGCTCGGCAGGGTGTCAGCGGTGAACACGAATCGACCTGTGGTCAGTGAAAATTCACCACCCTCATTCAAGTTGGTGTTCGTGCCCAGTCGATATCCATCGCCAACGTAGGTGGCGCCGGTGTCACCGTGAATGTGCCACGACAATCGGGACCAAGCCGCATCCCCACCTTCCACATCGGCGGAGTAGAGAGCGACCGTTTCACCCTCGAGAGCGAAGCCCATCGAGCTTCCATCCGAGAAGTACCATTCGCTTCCATTGTGAGTGGTGGTGTTGTTGTCGGTCGTGGCGGCGAAGACGCTGTCGCGCTCACCGACGGCAAGCAACGCGATGGTGTCTGAAGGAACTACGGCCGCCGTTGCCGGTGTAACAGCGAACATCGTGATACCGACGGCTGCGGTAAGTGCCGATGCAAGGGTGACTTTATTCATGGGGGACTTCCTTCGTGTATCCAGAGTGGAAACTGCTCGGGCCAAGAATACCAGCGCGGTAGTCTGGGCGCATGTTCTTCGAGGAGCCGACCGCAGGTCACGTCATCGCCCACATCTCCGACACTCACCTGTTGGGTGGGGACCGAAAACTATTCTCGACTGTCAATGTCAAGAAAAACCTCACTGACCTACTGGAACGCCTGCGCGCGACCGACCTCACCATTGACGCGTTGGTGTTCACCGGCGATCTCGCCGATGTCGCCGAGCCGGAGGCGTATCGCTGGATTCGAAGCCAGGTAGAGCCTGTAGCCCAGGAACTGGGTGCGTCGGTCATCTGGGTGATGGGAAATCACGACGAACGCGAACCCTACGCACGCGAGCTTTTCGACGAGGAGTCCGATGGGTCCCCGCGTGACCGCGTCTATGACATCAACGGCCTTCGCGTCATCGCGCTCGATTCCACCGTCCCCGGTTATCACCACGGCGAACTCGACGATTCCCAGTTGGAGTGGCTTGACAAGGAACTCGCGACGCCCGCGAAGCACGGCACCGTCCTCGCGCTTCACCACCCGCCGATTCGCAGCCACAACCCGCTCGTCCGCATGATTGAGCTTTTCCGCCAGGACAAGCTCGAGAAGGTTGTCCGCGGGAGTGACGTCCGCACGATTCTCGGAGGCCACCTGCACTATTCGACCTTCGGCACGTTCGCGGGCGTTCCCGTCGCCGTCGCGTCGGCCACCTGCTACACCGTTGACATGGGCATGTCGAAGGAAAACCTTATGACCGCGGTCGACGGAGGTCAGTCGATTCAGCTGGTTCACGTGTATGACGACACCGTCGTGCACACCGT
>JBEGTE010000101.1:0-7574 GCA_041179605.1 Actinomycetota bacterium
GGGTGGTGTTGATGCCGCAGATTTCGCCGAGATGCTGTTGCGGATGTACGTGCGCTGGGCGGAACAACACAAGCACCCCGTCCAGGTTCTCGACGTCTCTTACGCCGAAGAGGCGGGCATCAAGTCGGCGATCATCGAAGTCGATGCGCCGTTTGCGTTCGGTGTACTTTCGGTCGAGGCCGGCACGCACCGACTCGTTCGCATGAGCCCGTTTAACTCGGCCGGCAAGCGTCAGACGTCATTCGCCGCGGTCGAGGTCGTTCCGTTGCTCGCTGAAGCCGAAGCCATCGAAATCCCCGACGGCGATATTCGCGTGGACGTTTTCCGTTCATCAGGTCCTGGCGGGCAGTCCGTCAACACCACTGACTCGGCGGTTCGTATCACCCACCTTCCGACCGGGATCGTTGTGTCGTGCCAGAACGAAAAGAGCCAGATTCAGAACCGTGCGGCTGCCCTTCGCGTTCTCACCAGCCGGCTGCTGCTGTTGCAGCGCGAAGAGGAAGCGAAAAAGAAGAAGGAACTGGCCGGAGTCATTACGGCGTCGTGGGGAGACCAGATGCGCTCTTACGTGCTGGCGCCGTACCAAATGGTCAAAGATCTGCGCACCGAATTCGAAGTCAACAACCCGAGCGCGGTGTTCGACGGCGACCTCGACGGCTTCATCGCCGCCGGAATCCGCTGGCGCAAACACCAGCAGTAACCCGCGCTGTGTCGTTCCCGCCCGCGTCGAAACGCCGGCTTTAGGCTACAAACACGATGATTCGCTTCGACGGTGTTTCCAAGGTGTATCGGTCGGGAAACCGTCCGGCCCTTCACGACGCGACCCTCGAGGTCAAGCCCGGCGAATTCGTGTTCCTTGTCGGCGCGTCCGGTTCCGGTAAGTCGTCGTTTCTTCGGCTGATTCTTCGTGAAGAGCGTGCCAGCTCGGGTCAGATTCACGTTCTTGGTCAGGACCTTGGCCGTTTGTCGAACCGCAAGGTGCCGCACTACCGACGCAACCTCGGTGTCGTGTTCCAGGACTTCCGCCTGCTTCCGACCAAAACCGTCTTCGACAACGTCGCATTCGCACTTCGCGTTCTCGGCAAGTCCGAGGCATTCATCCACGACGCGGTCCCCGAGGTGCTCGGTCTCGTCGGTCTTGGCAACAAGGAAAACCGTCTGCCGCACGAACTGTCGGGTGGTGAACAGCAGCGTGTCGCTATCGCCCGCGCGGTCGTCAACAAGCCCGCCGTTCTGCTCGCGGACGAACCGACCGGAAACCTCGACCCCGCCACCTCGAACGGGATCATGGACGTTCTGCGCAACATCAACGCAGCCGGAACTACGGTTCTCATGGCGACGCACGACACCGCGATCGTCAACCAAATGCAAAAGCGCGTCATCGAACTCAGCGAAGGCCACATCATCCGTGACGAGGCTTCCGGTAGCTACCAGACCAAGGCGCACGCGATCATCACTGAGGATTTCGAGCCGACGCGTGCCGACTCGCAGCCAATTTTGGTTGAGCCGCTCGACTTCGACCCGATTCCGGACTTTGACCCGATGGCGCCGTCCAGCGAAGCAATTGACCTGTCGTACCTCGACCGCATGAAGGACGAGGACCCGCTATGAGCCTGAACTTTGTCCTCATCGAAGCGTGGAACGGTCTGCGCCGCAACGTGTCGATGGTCGTGTCTGTCATTCTCGTCACGCTCGTGTCACTGACGTTTGTCGGTTCCGCAGTCCTGCTGCAGTTGCAGGTCCAGTCGATGAAGTCGTTCTGGTACGACAAGGCACAGGTCGCGGTTTACCTCTGCACCGAATATTCGACGCTGGGCCAGTGTGACCAGGCGGAAGCCAGCGCCGAGCAGATTGCGGCGGTCGAAGCGCAGCTCAAGTCGACGACGCTGACTCCGTACATCGATAAGTACTACTTCGAAAACCACGACGAGGCATACACAAACTTCACCGAGCAGTTCAAGGGGAGTGGGGTTGTCGACCTCGTAACCCCCGATCTGCTTCCGCAGACGTTCTGGGTGAACCTCAACGACCCGACGCAGTCGGCCATCATCTTTGAGGCCGTCGGCGGGATGTCCGGTGTTGAATCGGTTGTCGATCAGCGTTCGTACCTGGACGGAATTTTTTCGATGTTGAATGCCGCCAGCCTCACCGCAGTCGGTGTCGCGGCTCTCATGCTCATCGCCGCGGCGCTCCTCATCGCCACCACCATCCGACTCTCGGCGTTCTCGCGTCGCCGTGAGCTTGCCATTATGCGACTCGTCGGTGCGTCGAACTGGTTTATCCAAACCCCGTTCATCCTCGAAGGCGTCGTCGCGGCCACCGTTGGTTCGTTGCTTGCCTGCGGGGCGATCGCGGTCATCGTCGTGTTCTTTGTGGACGGTTTCCTGCAGGCATCGCTGCCGACGACTGCGTTCATCCAGCTTTCCGATTCGTGGATTGTGTTCCCCATTTTGTTGGGGCTCGGCGCAATTCTTGCCGCGGGAAGCGCCTACGTCGCGATCTCGCGTTACCTGCGCGTCTAGTCGACACTTCGTCGGCTATTGAGCACGGTAATTTGGTAGGCATGTCCCAGGGCCCGGCAATCGCTGTTGTCGACGGCGAAGGAATCGGACCTTCGATCATCGCCGCCGCTCTTGACGTGTTGGCTGCTGCGACCGACGTCACGGGGACGCCGAACGAGACGAGTACGGGCTTATCGTCGGGGCAGACGAACTGACGACCTTCAATGAACTTTTCGGAACAGGAACCCCCGTCCTGCACGGACCGGCGGGTGGACGTTACGTATATCAACTGCGTGACATTTTCGGTCTCTCGGTGAAACACACGCCGATCGTTCCGTGGGCTGAATTGTCTGATGCGAGCATCGTAGACCCACGTCGTACAGAGGGCGTCGACATCCTTATCGTTCGCGATAACGCGGGCGGGCTGTATCAGGGTGAGTTTGCGCACGAGCACGATCGCGCGAACCACACCGCCGAGTACACCGCGGCACAGGTGCGGACTGTCATCGAGTCAGCAGTCGACGCTGCGGAGCGTCGACAGAATCGACTTACCGTCGTGACGAAACCAGGCGGAGTGCCCTCCATCAGTCGCCTGTGGCGCGAGGTTGTTGAAGCAACTGTGCCGGGCAATATCGAACTCGACTTCCTCGAGATCGACAACGCATGTTTTCAGGTTCTCGCAGATCCTGCTCGGTTCGACGTCATCGCGACCCCAAACATGTTCGGTGATGTGCTCGGAGACACCGCGACCGCCCTGCTTGGATCGCGCGGCATGGCGTATTCCGTCAACCAAAGCAACAGTGGACGTGCGGTGTATCAAACCGCACACGGCGCTGCTCATGACCTCACGGGCAAGGACGTCGCTAACCCGTCTGCCCAGATTCTGTCGCTGGCATGGCTGGTTCGCGACAGTCTTGGGTTGCCGAAGGTCGCCGAGGTCATAGTCAACGCCCTTCGCGCCGAAATCGGTCGTGGTGTGCGCACTCCCGACATCGCGGGCGAGAACTCGATGGTCGTTGGAACGAAGCGGTTCACCGAGCGTGTCTGCGAATCGATTCGAGCGGGCCATGGCGCGTAAGCAACTCGACGCACCGGCGCTCGTCGTCGTTGATGCGCAGTTCGATTATCTCGACGGTGTGAGCGATAAGAAGTCGGTCTCTCGATTCATTGAACGCGCCGCCGAGGTTCTCGACGCTTTTAGACAAGCGGGACTGCCCGTCTTGCATATGCGAACACTCGTTCGGGCCGATGGCGCCGGCGCGATGCCCCACCGCGAAGAGCAGCCGCTCTGCGTCGAGGGCACCCGCGGCGCAGAAGTGCCCGCCCTGTTGCAGGAACTGGAATGGGAACCGGTTTTCGTAAAGTCTCACTTCAGCGGGTTCGACAACTCTGATTTCGAGGCGTTCCTGCATTCGCACCCCGTGAAGACCCTCATTATCGTCGGCGCTTACACTCACGCGTGTGTGCGCGAAACGGCGGTCGACGCATACCGTCGCGGGTTCGACGTGATCGTGCTGACCGACGCGGTGGTCTCCAACGACAAGGCGCACGCCACAGCAACATTGACGTGGTTGAACGGTCGCGTAGCAGAGGTGGTCGAGTTTGCTGACATCGAGAAGGTGGTGCGCCGTAGTGGTCGCGAATGGGATGACATCGGAGACCTGATTGATTCTGCTCGAAACGGAATGAATTCGACTCTGTCGCTCGCGGAGCGTTCCGCAATCTTGAATCGCTTTGCGGACCGCATCGAATCGAAAGCGAAGCGATTCGCCAAGGACATTTCGCGCGCGGTCAACAAGCCACTTCCATTGGCCCAGGACGAGGTGGTTCGTGCCGTCAGTCACATTCGCACTGCCGCGACGCTGCCCAGCAACGGGTTCAAGGCGACCGTGAAAATCGCGCCCGGAGTCACCGTCCGAAACGAGCCGGTTGGCGTCGTCGCGTTGTTGATGCCGTGGAACAACCCCCTCGCAATTCCCGCCGGGAAAATCGCCGCCGCATTTCTTGGAGGAAACGGGATTGTGCTCAAGCCGTCCCCGCTCGACGGCGGGATCGGAACTCTGCTCGTCGCCGAGGCGCGTGCTGCTGGACTGACTGGACTCGAAATTGTTGAGCCGGCGGATGCGGTTGGTGCTCAGCTCGCGTGGCATCCAAACATCGACGCCATCGCAATCACGGGGTCAATTTCCTCTGGTGAAGAACTTGCGCGTGCGTGCACAGCGACGGGGAAGCCCCTGCAAGCGGAACTGGGCGGAAACAACGCCGCAATTGTGACCGCGGATGCCGACCTGTCGTCTGTTGTCCCCGAACTCGTCCGAAACGCCTTCGTGTACAGCGGACAACGCTGCACCGCGATCAGGCGGTGGGTCGTGGACGAGTCAATCTATGACGAATTTGTCACACTTGCCCTCGATGAGACCGCGAAATTTGCGTCTGACCCGCTCGTCGGTGAACTCATCAACGACGCAGCGGCGGCGAGGGCGGTTTCGGCTGTCGACTCGGCAGTGGCGGCGGGTGCAACCCGACTTACACCAGCCTCGACATCGCGCAAGCGCAGAGTGGCGCCAGTAATCGTGCGCGCGGAGAATCCGCACAGCGATATCGTGCAGAACGAGCTGTTCGGTCCAGTCGCGGTCATCCAGGTGTCGACGTCACTGGGTAACGCGGTGGAACTCGCGAACGGTGTGAAACAGGGACTGCTCGTTGGCATCTGCGGCTCGGACGCGAAAACTATCGAGATTGCCACGCGGGAATCGTCCGTCGGAATCGTCCAGATCGGCGGTCGACCCGTCCCCGTTCACCCCGACGCACCGTTCGGCGGCTGGGGTCACTCGGGAATCGGCCCCGCTGAACACGGTGTATGGGACATGCAGTTCTACACTCGACCGCGAACTGTGTACAGCCTTAACTCGTAGAGCGCGAAATCGCGTCCGCGAACAACTCCGCGGTCAGTCGACGGGACGCTTTGCCCGTGTCCGTGCGGGGGATCTCGGGAATCGAAAAAATGCTGGACGGCTTGACCCGCCCGAACCGATTCGCGAGTGCGACAGACACTGCCGCGATGTCGATTCCGTGACCGGCGACGGCAAGCACGAACTGCTCGACACCAAGGTCGTTCGTGTGAATGAATCCGATGGCCGCGTCGACGCCGGATAACGTGACCGCAAACTCCTCGAACTCATTCGGATCGATTTTGACACCACTCGCGTTGAGCGTGTCGGAAACACGTCCGTGCAGAAAGAGGTCGCCCTGTGTGGTGAGAACACCGCGGTCACCGGGATAAAACCAGCCGTCGCGGATTGATTCAGCTGTGGCGGACGCATCACCGAGGTAACCCGTCGCCATGTTCGGGGTGCGGTAACGTACGAATCCCGCATCCCCGTGGGGAAGAGGGGCGCCCGACTCGTCCACAACTTCTAACTCGGCACCGTGTACAACGGTACCCGCGAACCGCTGATCGACTTTGTCTCCGATGAGGGTTTCCGCCGCCCGACCTGCCTCGCTGGAGCCATAGAGGTTCATTATTCGGGCGCTCGTGATGGTGCGAACCGAGTCCACTAATGCTTGTGACAACGTTCCACCGGCTGAATTGACGGTTGTCAGCGAATCCAATCGTGAAGTGGCGCTCGCGGACACGATGTCGGCTATTTGCTGCGGAGAAGATTTGATTGCGGAGACTCCGAATCTGCGAATCATCGCGACATTGCCGTCGCCGTTCGACGGCGCAAGGTAGGGGAGTCCGCGCTGAGTGGACGCGATCAGCGTGTGGAATCCGCTCGTCGTCGCCATACCCAACGTGCAGAGGAAGGGGGAGTCACCCTCGAATAGTTTCGCCGCTTCGTCGGCGCGGTGTTCAACCATTGCCACCGTCAACGCAACGGCCTTGGGCCTGCCGGTGGTTCCGCTCGTCAACGCAATTCGACAGACGGCATCCGGTGCGAGTTCGGCCGCTGGGGCTGTCGTTGCCAGCCCTGCAGCCGCGATCAGGAATGCGTTGTCAACTGTGACGACGTTTCGAGCCTGTCCCGCTGCGCCTTCAGCGCTGGTCAACCACCAATCCCACTCGACACCGAACCGAGTCACCGATTTTGACACCCAGCAACTTCAGCCGAGTTGAAAACTGAACCGCGAAGTCGCGGGCCTCGGTGAACGTCAGCGACTGTTCCGTATCCGCGTAAAACAGTCCGGTTGGGTTGTGATCCGCCGCCTCTGTAAGCGAATCGAAAGGCGCAACCGACATGCGCCAATTATCGCCGAAAGTTCCTCAATCGCCCGCCAACGCGGTAATCTGATGACAATTCCCTTCACAAAAAAGGACAACGCATGACTGTTTCACTACGTACCGCAGCGGTTTCGACATTTTCCACCGCTGGCCTTCTCTTCGGCGCAGCGATGTTGCCCGCGGGCTCGGCCTTCGCGGCAGACGGTTGTGGCAGTGACGCCACGCTCGTAGACACCGGGATTTGTGAAGTTGTCTTCACGGAAACCCCCGACTCGTCGTGGACTCCACCCGCAGGAATTTCCACAATCCAGGCACTCCTTGTCGGCGCCGGCGGTACTGGGTACGAAGCGTCAGGAGATTCATACGGCGGCGGTGGCGGAGGTGTCGAACTTGTCGAACTCGACACGACCGGTGCAGTGACTGTCACCGTTGGTTTTGCCACCGACGTAGCTTATGACGCGGCCGATAACGACACGGTTGTGGAGCAAGGGCCGGACACATTCACGGCTGAAGGTGGCCGCGCTGGGCATCTCGACCGCTCCTGGTACGGTGGAACCTCGGGTAACGGATTCGACGGTTACAACAACGGCGGCGGTGCTGGATCTGAGGCGGATTCGTCTGACAGCGCGGATGTCGGAGACGGTGTCATCGTCAACGAAATTGATCCAGATACGTTTACCCTCTTTGCTAACAACGACGATTGCTACGGAGCGGGTGGCTCTGGCTACAACTCATACGTTGAAGGCGCAACTCAACGTATCCAGCGAATCGTTCCTGAATGCAACACCGCGTACCTTGTAATTCCAGAAACGACGCCCTACAGCAGCTTCTGGGACGAGTTCACCGGATCG
>JBEGTE010000102.1:0-4164 GCA_041179605.1 Actinomycetota bacterium
CTAACCCCGCCTTCCCGATTGGCCTCGCGCCCGGAACCCTGTTCCACCCGACCTTCCTGTACGAGTCGCTGTGGAATGTGCTGGGCGCCTTTGTTCTCGTCGCAGTCGGTCGCCGAGCACACCTGCAGTGGGGTCGACTGTTCGGTCTTTACCTCGTGTGGTACGGAATCGGTCGCGTCGCCATCGAATCGATCCGTCTCGACCCGAGCGAAACCGTTCTCGGCATTCGCGTAAACGTATGGGCGTCCGTCGCCGCAATCGTCCTCGGACTCGCAATCTGGTACATCCAGGGGCGTCGCCACACTGGTTCGGAACCGAACGTTTACGTCGACGGACGTGGTTGGACGGACCCGAAATCGGTAGACTCGAAGAAAGGCGCCAGTTCAAGCCCGAAGCGCCGCGTCGCCACAAGCACCTCGCGAAAGCGCTAGTTAGTCTCTTTTCCCCATTCACGGGCCGACGTCGTCCCATTGCCAGGAAGGACGTTGCCCCATGGTGAGCCCTTTTAGTCGCTTTGGTTCGATCCCCGAAAAGTCGGGGCTCTACAACCCCGCCGACGAGAAAGACTCGTGCGGTTTCGCAATGGTTGCGACCACACGCGGTTACGCGGGGCACGACATCATCGACACCGCACTGTCCAGCCTGCGCAACCTCGAACACCGAGGTGCCGTCGGCTCCGATGCGGGAACCGGGGACGGCGCCGGAATTCTCATCCAGGTCCCTGACGCATTCTTCCGTGCGGTGCTCGGTTTTGACCTCCCCGCGGCAGGTTCCTACGCTGTCGGAATCGCGTTCCTGCCCGTTGACGATAAGGAACGTGCGACCGAAAAAGCCGGCGTAGAGAAAATTGCCGAGCAAGAAGGCCTTTCGGTACTCGGATGGCGTGAGGTTCCCGTCGACACCGAACACCTCGGAACCCTGGCACGCGAGGTGATGCCGGCATTCGAACAACTCGTCGTCACCGACGCCAGTGGTGCTGCGAACGGGATTGCGCTCGATCGCATGACGTTCCGTTTGCGCAAGCGTGCCGAGCACGAGCTGGGAACATATTTCCCGTCCCTGTCGAGCCGAACCATTGTGTACAAGGGCATGGTGACGACTCTGCAACTCGAGCCGTTCTTCCCCGACCTTTCAGACGAGCGCGTCGAATCGACTCTCGCACTCGTTCACTCGCGATTCTCGACGAACACGTTCCCGTCGTGGCCGCTCGCACACCCGTTCCGTTTCATCGCACACAACGGCGAAATCAACACGGTCCGGGCCAACCGAAACTGGATGCGTGCGCGCCAGTCGCAACTTGCGTCGCCCCTCTTGGGCGACCTGAACTCGTTGTTCCCGATTGTTCAGGACGAGGGGAGCGACTCGGCGTCGTTCGATGAGGTCGTCGAGCTCCTCGAGTTGTCGGGGCGTTCGCTTCCACACGCGATCATGATGATGATTCCCGAAGCGTGGGAAAACGACTTCGCCATGGACGCGACTCGTCGCGAGTTCTACCAATACCACTCGATGCTGATGGAACCGTGGGATGGACCCGCTGCACTCGCGTTCTCGGATGGTTCCATCGCCGGTGCGACCCTTGACCGTAACGGGCTGCGACCGGGTCGATTCCTTGTCACCGATGACGGACTTGTCGTCATGGCGTCGGAAATCGGTGTGTACGACGTGGATCCCGCGAAGGTCGTTCGTAAGGGTCGACTGCAGCCCGGTCGCATGTTTATCGTCGACACCGTCAATCAGCGGATCATCGAAGACGACGAGATTAAGAGCGCTATTGCCAACCTTGCCCCCTGGGGCGAGTGGGTTCGCGACAACGAAATTCACCTCCAGGAATTGCCCGAGCGCGAGCACATCGTGCACACGCCGGCATCGATTCAGCGCCGTCAGCGCACCTTCGGGTACACAGAGGAGGAGGTTCGCGTCCTCATCACGCCGATGGCACAGACCGGCGCCGAACCCCTCGGGGCGATGGGATCAGACACTCCCGTCGCAGTCCTGTCGAACCGTGCCAGGCTTCTGTTCGACTACTTCTCGCAACAGTTCGCGCAGGTAACCAACCCGCCGCTCGACTCGATTCGCGAAGAGGTCGTCACCTCGATGCAGGTTGGGCTCGGACCGGAACGAAACCTTCTCGACGCGACACCGGAACACGCGCGTCAGGTCGCTCTCGATTTCCCCGTGATCAACAACGACGAACTGTCCAAGATCATCCACCTCGACAACGACGGTCGGCCCGCAACACGCGTTGTTTCTGGCCTGTATCGAATAGACGATGGTGCTCAGGCGATGGAGCGCCGACTCGAGGCGATGTGCGCTGAGGTCGACAGCGCGTTGGACGACGGAATCACCTTCATCGTCCTCAGCGACCGCGACTCAGACCAGGACCTCGCACCGATTCCGTCGCTACTCATGCTCTCTGCAGTTCACCACCATCTGATTCGCGCGGGTCGACGCATGCAGTCGTCGCTCGTTGTCGAGGCCGGTGACGTCCGTGAAGTGCATCACGTTGCCACGCTCGTTGGTTTCGGTGCGTCGGCGATCAACCCGTACCTCGCGATGGAGACCGCCGAACTTCTCGTTCGCGAAGGTCGCATCACCAACGTCACGCCAGAAAAGGCCGTCGCGAACGTCATTTACGCGCTCGGCAAGGGTGTCCTCAAGACGATGTCGAAGATGGGCATCTCTACCGTCGCGTCATACGCCGGTGCTCAGACGTTCGAGGCTCTCGGGCTCAGCCAAGACCTGATTGACAAGTACTTTGCTGGGACGACCAGCCTGCTCGGGGGAGTCACTCTCGACATCCTCGCCCAGGAAAACCGCATGCGTCATCTGCGTGCCTACGGCGCTCAGGCCAACCCACACGCAGAGTTAGAGACCGGCGGTGAGTACCAGTGGCGCCGCGAAGGACCGCCGCACCTCTTCAACCCCGAAACCGTCTTCAAACTGCAGCACGCGACGCGTGCGAAGCGATACGACATCTTCCGTGACTACACCAAGGCAGTCGATGAGCAAGCGGAACGACTGATGACGTTGCGGGGTCTCTTCCGCTTCGACAGTGGTCGCGCACCGATTTCGATCGATGAGGTGGAGTCGGCATCGGACATCATCAAACGGTTCTCCACCGGCGCGATGTCGTACGGTGCCATCTCGGAAGAGATGCACGAGACGCTTGCAATCGCGATGAACAGACTCGGCGCTCGCTCCAACACGGGCGAAGGTGGCGAATCGGTCGACCGTCTTCTCGACCCCGAACGTCGTTCAGCAATCAAACAGGTCGCATCCGGTCGATTCGGCGTCACGAGCATGTACCTGACCCACGCGGACGACATCCAAATCAAGATGGCGCAGGGAGCAAAGCCCGGTGAAGGTGGTCAGTTGCCCAGCGGCAAGGTCTACCCGTGGATTGCACAGACACGAATGGGAACACCCGGTGTTGGACTGATTTCGCCACCGCCCCACCACGACATTTACTCGATCGAGGATCTCAAGCAGCTGATCTTCGACCTCAAGCGTTCAAACCCCGCTGCCCGTATTCACGTGAAGCTCGTGTCCGAGTCGGGCGTCGGAACCGTTGCGGCCGGTGTGGCGAAGTCCAAGGCCGACGTCATCCTCATCTCGGGTCACGACGGTGGAACAGGTGCAAGCCCGCTGTCGTCTCTCAAGCATGCGGGAACTCCCTGGGAACTCGGTCTCGCCGAGGCACAGCAGACATTGATGCTCAACGACATGCGCGGACGAATCGTTCTGCAGGTTGACGGGCAAATGAAGACCGGCCGAGACGTCGTCATCGCCGCACTGCTCGGCGCTGAGGAATACGGTTTCGCGACCGCGCCGATGGTTGTGTCGGGCTGCATCCTCATGCGCGTGTGTCACCTGGACACCTGCCCGGTCGGAGTCGCGACCCAGAACCCGCTACTGCGCGAACGCTTCACCGGCAAGCCCGAGTTCGTCGAGACGTTCTTCGAGTACATCGCCGAGGAAGTCCGTGAGATCCTCGCGTCGCTTGGTTTCCGCACGCTCGCCGAAGCGATCGGCCATCGTGATGCGCTCAACGTCGACGAAGCGGTGCAGCACTGGAAGACGGAGGGTCTCGACCTGACCCCGATTCTGCGCGGACCCGAATTTGCTGCCGACGCCCCTCGTTTCAATGTTTCGAAGCAAGACCAC
>JBEGTE010000103.1:0-3886 GCA_041179605.1 Actinomycetota bacterium
TCGGATACGTCGGGTTCGGAGGTGACGCCGACCTTGCCATTGCTATTAGAACCGCCGTCATCGTTGGCGATACCGCGACAGTCCAGGCGGGTGCCGGTCTTGTTGCCGATTCGGTGCCGCAATCCGAGTACGACGAAACGGTCCACAAGGCGGCGGCACCGCTGCGGGCGATTGCCTCCGCGAACGCCCTCACGCGCGCGATAGACTGAGCCTGCGAAAGGATTCACCATGAACACTGCACACGACCCTGGACACGGATCGTCCCCCGCCGCGTGGACTGGCACCATCATCATGCTCGTCGGAATCTCGGCTGGAACCCTGTACTTCTGGCTCGATCAGCCAGACATGGTGTGGGCCAGCGCGGGCGTTGTTGCCGCTGGACCGATTGTCGGATGGATCGTCGCCAAGGCCGGCTACGGAGTCAAGGGGCCCAAGTACAAGGTCAAGCACTAGCAGTGCTCGACCAACTCACGGCCGGCGCCCTCGAGGACGCCGCCGAGCGTCGCGAACGTGTCTCGCTGGTCGAGATCGAGCACCGTGCCGTGAGCACACCGGAACCACGCGACGCTCTTCGAGCGTTGGCGCCAACGGACCATATCCGCCTCATTGCCGAGATCAAGCGTTCCAGCCCATCCAAGGGTGCACTCGCATCGATCCCCGACGCACCCGAATTGGCGTCTATTTACGCAGAGGCTGGCGCCGACGCGATCTCCGTGCTCACCGAAGGCCGAAAGTTCGGCGGATCACTTGACGATCTCGCTGCAGTACGAGCCGCTGTCAACACGCCACTCCTGCGCAAAGACTTCATCGCAGAGGAGTACCAGATTCTCGAAGCACGAGCATTTGGGGCAGACATCGTCCTGCTCATCGTCGCCGCGCTTGAACAGCCCGTTCTGTCACGACTGCACACGTTTGCACAGCAACTCGGACTTGCGGTTCTGGTCGAGACGCACTCGGCCGACGAGGTGCGTCGCGCATCCGATATTGGAGCGCGGATTGTCGGCGTCAACGCGCGAAACCTGTCAACCTTCGAACTCGACAAGAACCTCTTTGGCGACGTCCGTCACCTCATCGACGCATCGGCGATTGCTGTGGCCGAGTCCGCAGTAGCGTCCGTGGACGATGTCGTTGCGTACCGAACCGCCGGCGCGGACGTCGTTCTCGTCGGCGAGGCACTCGTCACGTCCGGCGGCCCCACAGCCCGTGTTCGCGAATTCCGAGGAGTCAACTGATGTCACTGCGCGACGAAACAGGCCCGTACTTCGGCGAATTCGGTGGTCGTTTCGTGCCCGAGTCTCTCATTGCCGCTCTTGACGAACTCGATGCGGCATACCAAACCGCGAAGACCGACCCGGTATTCCAGGCCGAGTTAGTGGACCTTCACAGAAACTACACGGGCCGACCATCAATTGTCACGGAAGCGCCCCGTTTCGCCGCACTCGCAGGAGGAGCGCGAATCCTCCTCAAGCGTGAAGACCTGAACCACACCGGGTCCCACAAGATCAACAACGTGCTTGGACAAGCACTACTCGCCAAGCGCCTCGGCAAGACGAGACTCATCGCCGAGACCGGCGCTGGTCAACACGGCGTCGCGACCGCGACCGCCGCAGCTCTGTTCGGCATGGAGTGTGTTGTCTACATGGGCGAGGTCGACACCGAGCGCCAAGCACTGAATGTCGCACGCATGAACTTACTCGGTGCCACCGTCGTCCCGGTGACGCACGGGTCACGCACCCTCAAAGACGCCATCAATGAAGCGATGCGCGACTGGGTGACGAATGTCGACTCAACGCATTATCTTCTAGGAACCGTTGCCGGTCCTCATCCGTTCCCGGTGATGGTACGTGACTTCCACGCGGTGATCGGAACGGAAGCTCGCGCCCAGGTTCTCGATGCCGAAGGAAAGTTGCCGACAGCAGTTGTCGCCTGTGTCGGCGGGGGATCGAACGCCATAGGGATATTCCACGCGTTCCTCGACGACGACGTGCGACTCGTCGGTTACGAGGCGGCGGGTGACGGAATCGACACACCCAAACACGCGGCGACTCTCGAACGCGGTCGCCCCGGCGTCTTGCACGGTGCAAAAACCTACGTGTTGCAGGACGAGGACGGTCAGACGATCGAATCGCACTCAATCTCTGCCGGTCTCGACTATCCCGGGGTCGGTCCCGAACACGCGTGGCTGCGCGACTCGGGGCGCGCCGAGTACCTCGGGATCACCGACACCGAGGCGATGCAGGCTCTGCTCGACCTCTCACGCACAGAAGGCATCATCCCCGCCATCGAAACGAGTCACGCTCTCGCGGGCGCGCTCAAACTCGCTGCCGAAATGGACCCCACCGATATCATCCTCGTCAACCTCTCTGGTCGTGGAGACAAAGACATGGAAACCGCGGGACGATACTTCGGGTTCCTTAAGGATGCCCGCTGATGTCCCGCGTTACTGACACAATCCGCTCAGCCGAAGCCGCCGGCCGAGGTGTACTGGTCGGTTACCTACCGGCCGGATTCCCCACAGTAGACGAGTCCGTGGATGCGATCGTCGCTCTCGCCGAGGGTGGCGCAGACATCATCGAACTCGGCATTCCGTACTCGGACCCGGTGATGGACGGACTCGTCATTCAGCGCGCGACCAACCTCGCCCTCGAGAACGGCTTTCGCGTGCGCGACGTTTTCGACATCATTCGCAAGGTCACCAGCCGTGTCGACGTCCCCATCCTCGTCATGACGTACTGGAACCCCGTCGTACAGTACGGAATCGAACGATTCGCGAAGGACCTCTCGGAGTCAGGGGGAGCGGGACTCATCACGCCCGACCTCATTCCCGACGAGGCCGCCGAGTGGATCGCCGCGTCCGACACGTTCGGGCTCGACCGTGTTTTCCTTGCTGCTCCGTCGTCGACCGATGAACGACTCCGATCGACGGTCAAGCACTCACGTGGGTTCGTCTACGCGGTGTCGACAATGGGAATCACCGGAGCACGTGATGACCTGGACGCAGCCGCGCGCACTCTGGTCGGTCGACTTCGCGCTGTCGGCGCTCAGTCGGTTTGTGTCGGCGTCGGAATTTCGACTCCCGAACAGGTTCGAGACGTCTGTGGATACGCGGACGGTGCAATTGTCGGCTCCCTCCTCGTCAAGACACTTGAATCCGGCGGAGCAGGGGCAGTTCGGTCGATGACACAGTCGCTCGCATCGGGCACCACCGCAGCCAGGCTTTAGGCTTAGAACTCGTCGAAAGGACCAGAAGTGATTCTCGCAAGTTTCCCTACACCGCCCGCTGAGTGGCAGGTTTTCAATGTCGGTGAGATTTTGCGTGGCTGGGGAGCGACCTGGGCAACGTTCGACCTTGCGATTCACGCCTACGCGCTGTGCATCCTCGCGGGAATTCTTGCTGCCTTGTACATCACTAACCGTCGACTTGTTGCTCGTGGCGCAGAGCCGTGGGTTGTCCTCGACATCATGCTTCTCGCTATCCCACTCGGAATCGTTGGAGGGCGTGCGTATCACGTCCTCACACACCCCGCCGACTACTTCGCCGGTCAGGACCCGATGGTCGTCTTGTATGTGTGGCAGGGCGGAATGGCGATTTTCGGCGCACTGATTCTCGGTGCGGCGGGTGCATACATCGGTTCTCGTCTGGTGGGAATTCGCTTCGTGGCGCTTCTCGACGCCGTCGTTCCGGGACTGCTCGTCGCACAGGCACTCGGCCGTTTCGGCAACTGGTTCAATAACGAACTTTTTGGAACGCCCACCGACCTTCCGTGGGGTCTGCCGATCGAATCATCTAACCCCGCCTTCCCGATTGGCCTCGCGCCCGGAACCCTGTTCCACCCGACCTTCCTGTACGAGTCGCTGTGGAATGTGCTGGGCGCCTTTGTTCTCG
>JBEGTE010000104.1:0-3874 GCA_041179605.1 Actinomycetota bacterium
AGATTCAGCCGCTCACACCGTGTTCTACACGCGTCAGGTTGACCCCGACAACAACGTTGATTCTGAAGGCGATTACTCGACGTTCAACCGTGTCATGGCTAACTCGGACGCGTCACAGATCGTCACCGGAACCGCCTACGGTCCTTTCTCCACAATTGGTTACCGTGCGAGTGACGCCGATGCCGCGGTTCGCATTTCTGACTGGTCGTGGCCGATCGCCGGTGAGCTCGACGAAGACACCGACGAATACGCTAACCTCACGCTGGACGAGATGGACGCTTTGTTCACGTCAATGCGCGATGACTACAAGGTTGGATACCAGGATTACCTCGACTCGACTATCGACATTGTGTTCCGCAAGGAAATCGCTGCCGGTGCAACTTCGACGGTTGAATTCGATTACATCCTGAACCCGGCGGTTGTGGACGTGCCTGAGTACGCGCTCGACCTGTCGCTCGGCCTCGAAATCGGCGGTTCGTACGCGGGCGCCTCGTCGGACCTCGTCGGTGGTGGACTCGCACCCAACTCGGACTACACGCTCACCGAGTTCTCGACTCCTCGAGTAATCTTCTCGGGAACGACGCTTCCGAACGGAAACTTCTACGACTCGACCGCTCTTCCTGACGACTGCCGTCCGGGATCGCACCACCTCGTCCTTTCGGGAACGTCACCGAGCGGCGCGACGGTTAGCGACTACGTGACGTACACCGTTGACGAGAACTGCACCGTCACAGCATTCGACCCGTACGCGGGCGCTGCGGGTGACTGGAACGGTCTCGCCGAAACTGGCTTCGATGTTGCGCCGTGGCTCACCGTCAGCGGACTCATCGCAGCACTGGGTGCAGCCGCAACGGTCATCGTGCGCCGTCGTCGCGACGCCTAGTTCGCAAACGAGCAAAGCGGAACCCCGTCACTTCGGTGACGGGGTTCCGTCGTTTTCCCGGGCCACGCGAATAGGCTCGAATCATGACTGATGAACTTCCTCCGTGCCCCGCCTGCAACAGCCCCTACACCTACGAATCGGGTGCGTTGCTGACGTGTCCCGAGTGCGCTCATGAGTGGTCGGCAGAGGACGTCGTCGAAGCGGAAGAGTCCGTGACCGTCATCAAAGACGCCGCCGGAAATGTCCTCACCGATGGGGACTCCGTTACTGTCGTTAAAGATCTCAAGGTCAAGGGAAGCGCCACTGCGATCAAAGTCGGAACCAAAGTTCGAAACATCCGACTGGTCGACGGCCCGGACGGTCACGACATCGACGCCAAGGTCGACGGATTCGGTCAGGTCTTTCTCAAGTCCTCTGTCGTCAAGAAGGCAAATTAGGGCACTCTGGCGACTCTGGCGTTACCCTAGACGTACGCCCTCGTAGCTCAGCGGATAGAGCAGGAGCCTTCTAATCTCTTGGCCGCAGGTTCGATTCCTGCCGAGGGCACCAGTTTTCCGATTAGCTATTCGCCGACACGCAAGGGCCGACGAATAACTCTGAAATGTTAATTCACCGACGACGAGCGGACGTACGAGCAAGAGCGGTGCCTGCAACGGCCAAGGCAAGCCCGAAGGCACCGAGAATCGTTACGCCTTTGGCCCCGGTGTCGGCCAGGTTATCCTCTTCGGCTCCGCCCAGGAGGATTTCTGTAGGGTCGGCGCTCCAGTCGGGAACTGTGAACAGAAGTCCAAACTCTGCGTCGTCTGCTTGCAAAGTCCCAACAGTAACTGTGATGGACTCAGCTGCCGCATAGGTCACTGTCGCCCAGTTTTCTTCGTCGAGAGCCGAAGCTGTCTCTCCACTAATGTCTGCAATCGTGACATCGCCGGCCTCGACCGTTGCGGTAAGTACGGTTTCTGGTTCGCTTGACAATGCATAACTCGACGCGTCGTAGAAAGTTACATATTGATCAGAGTCAACATCCTTCAACGTGATTCCAATTTCGTTGAGGGTGACAGGCGCAGTGAATGTTCCGCCACTCACAAAAAAGTCGACTCGTAATGTGGCGGATCCAGGACCACCGATTGCCGGTTCTCCGTTAGTTCCTGGCGGGTCGATTTCCACCCACATGGGGGTGTCGTCGAAATTGACAGCAGCGCTGTCTTGACCTTCGTCGATCTTGTCAACTTCGTCTTGAAGGTTGGTGATGTCCAAAACCGTTACCTTGGCGTCCACGCCTGGGAAAACGTTTTCGTACTCAACGACGTCTCCAAGTGCTGCGTCCAAACCGATGTCATCGGTGTCGTCAGTTGAGAGGTCAGTTTCTGGGTTTGTGAATTCGATCAGGTCGTAACCGACTTCAATCGGGCCGACAGCCCAAGCGGTTCCTGAAATACCGAAAGTCATCGCCGCAGCGACACAAACAACGGTTACCTTTTGTGCCATAGCGGCATAGGCGGTGGGGTGGGCTTTCACGAAGGTCTCCTAGTACGAGTAGGTCACCCAATTCTAAAGGCTCACGCCGCGTTTCACACCGCGATGTGAACCTTTTCGTCAGCCGAGCAGCGACTTCATCTGCTTGTAGATGATGTTCGCGGCCATCACGGGGTTGAGTCGTGAAAGGCGGTCCATCATTGTCGCGTCCGACCCGATGGTGATGCGCGGGTTGTTCGATTCGATCGCGTCGACCATCGCCTTGGCGGCGACGGGCGCGGGAGTGGTTTTGAACTTCGCCGCTTCGGCGGAGTCGACCGACATGTTCGCCATTCCCGAATTCGCGGCAATGTTTGTCGCGATGGAACCGGGGAAGACGACCGTGACCCCGACCTTGGTGTCGAGTAATTCGGAGCGCAGACCTTCGGTGAAGAGCTTGACGGCGGCCTTCGACGCGCCGTAAACGGTCTGACCGGGGACGGGTGCATACGACCCCATCGAGGACACGTTGAGGATGTGAGCTTCAGACCGCTTCTTCAGTCCGGGCAGGAACGCCTTGACGAGGGCGACTGGTCCAAAGAAGTTGACCGCCATGACTTTCTCGACGTC
This sequence comes from Actinomycetota bacterium, assembly GCA_041179605.1. Classification (GTDB taxonomy): domain Bacteria; phylum Actinomycetota; class Actinomycetes; order Actinomycetales; family Microbacteriaceae; genus MWH-TA3. Next base: position 2,966 of record JBEGTE010000104.1, read on the forward strand.
TTTCCAATCGAGATCGTCGACGTGAACGAACGGCTGAATGATTCCTGCGTTGTTGATGAGACCGTCGACCGGGCCAATCGCCTTCTCGATTTGCGCGGGCAATGCGGCAACCTTGGCGAGATCTGAAACGTCGAGAGTGTGGGGCGAAACCTCGCCGCCCAGCTTCTGAGCGAGAGCGACGGTTTCGTCGAGGGTTTCTTTGCGGAAGTCGACCGCGGCGACCTTGGCGCCACGACGAACAAGTTCGAGGGTGATTTCGCGTCCCATGCCACTACCGGCTCCGGTGACGACGATGACTTTTCCATTGACCTTCATGGTGTCTCCTTTGGGGAGCCGATTGGGTGGCTCCAGTTGTCACGCTACGCCTTTCGGCGCGAATTCGATACGGGACTTTGTCCCCGTCTCGGACTATCCGAAAATCTGGCCGACGAAATCGGTTGCCCAGACCGTCGACGCGAAGACACCAATTCCGCCAACGATGTACACCCACTTGAGGTTGCGGGCGACGTACCACTTTTCGCCCCCGTCCGCGAACATGCCCACAATCGCGACGATGATGACGGGAAGCGGGACCAGCAGGAATGAAAGGGGACCGTACATGTCTGATTCGGCGAAGAGTGCGCTGACGACCTCGCCGGACCACGTGGACAGCAGTGTTGCGAGAAGCAGTGCGGCAAGTCCGCCGGGGATGAGCTGGGTGAGAAGTTTCGACTTCGGCAGTTCAGTCAGCGTCATGCCCATGATGGACGGGACGAAGAGGACGAGCGCGCCGGTCCAGAGCCACCAGCCCCAACCGACCATGTCGCCGATCATGAGCACCAGAACCCCGTACTTGAAAATCAGCGACAGCCATGGCTGAACGACACCAGGACCAGAAACTTCCGTGGGGTTGATTCGGTCGAGTCGTGA
>JBEGTE010000105.1:0-3866 GCA_041179605.1 Actinomycetota bacterium
TCGGTTCAGGAGCGACGACTTGCCGGCGTTGGTGTAGCCCATGATCGCTACCGAAGGAATCGCATTGCGGATTCGGTTTGCACGCTTTGCCTCACGTGCCGGCTCGAATCCCTTGATCTGGGCACGCAACTTGGCCATTTGCGTGCGGATACGACGACGATCAATTTCAATCTTGGTTTCACCTGGACCACGCGAACCCATACCTGCGCCCTGGCCACCGACCTGGCCACCGGCCTGGCGTGACATCGACTCACCCCAACCGCGAAGCCGCGGGAGCAGGTATTGCAACTGAGCCAACTCGACTTGAGCTTTACCTTCGCGTGATTTCGCGTGTTGAGCGAAGATGTCGAGGATGACCGCCGTGCGGTCGATGACCTTCACCTTGATGGCGTCTTCGAGTGCACGGCGCTGGCTGGGGGCAAGTTCTGTGTCGGCAACAACCGTGTCAGCGCCTTCTGCGCGAACGATGGCGGCAAGCTCTTCCACTTTTCCGCGTCCTAGATACGTCGCTGGGTCGGGGTGGGGTTTGCGTTGCAACAATCCGTCGAGAACTTGGGCGCCAGCAGTCTCACACAACGCAGCGAGTTCCTTTAGAGAGTTTTCCGCATCGGTCTCTTGGCCACGAGGGTAAACACCGATGATGACGACCTTCTCGAGTCGAACCTGACGGTACTCAACCTCCGTAATGTCTTCGAGTTCAGTTCGAAGTCCATCGACGCGCTTGAGGGTGGTTCGATCCTCAAGGTCCATTTGGCCGACGGTGGGTTCGTCGAGCTCGGCATATTCGTTTGACATCTATTGAAAGGGTAGCGACAAAATGCTGGGCTCCTCAGAGGTTTCGATTACAGCGAAATAGGACCGTCTAACTACGGATCAGACGGTTGAGCCCTCACTCAGAGTCTTGAGCACTTCCTGAGCCCGCTCACGCACCTCATCCAGATCACTCAACCGGTTCAACCCACCCAACTGCTGCGCCATGCGGTGATTGCCTTTGAACGTGTCGCGGTGGCGATCGAGGAAGTCCCAGTACAGGGTCGTGAACGGGCAGGCGTCGTTGCCGGTGCGCTTGGCGGGGTTGAACCGGCAACCGCCACAGTATTCGGTCATGCGCTTCACATACGCTCCACCGGCCGCATACGGCTTGGTCATGAGCAGGCCGCCGTCCGCGTGCGTCGCCATTCCGATGATGTTCGGCACCATCACCCAGTCGGCGGCGTCGATGAACTGCTCACGCATCCAATCGAGGAACTCCTGCGGGTTCACTCCCGTCACCAGCGCAAGGTTGGACAGAATCATGAGTCGCGGAATGTGATGCACCCACGCGCGCTCCTCCACCCCGACAACAACTGACCGAACACAGTTCATTTCGGTCTTCGACGAATCGCGGAACACCGGCAGCAACGGCCGACCCGCTTCGAGTCCGTTGAGGTTCCGATAGTCCTCGCCCAGGAACCAATACATGCCGTTGATGTATTCGCGCCAGCCGATGATTTGCCGCACAATCGCCTCGGTCGATTCGATCGGCGCCTCCCCCGCCTTATACGAGCGGATGACGGCGTGAAGGACGTCCTCGGGTGACAACAGACCGTTGTTCAGATACGGACTGAGCAACGAGTGGTGCATCGCCCAGTTGTCTTTCGAAATCGCGTCCTCGTAAGGGCCGAAACCGGCGAGGTGGTGCTGAATGAAATAGTCGAGCTGCGCGAGCGCACCCGCCCGAGTCGTCGCCCACGTCGTCGTCAGTTCGTGCCCCAACTGCGCACCGACTTCGCGATCGATGTCGTCGCGTTCGTGTTCCAGATACGGCGGCCACTCGTGATTCTTGGGCGGTGGCAGCCGATTGTCGTGGTCGAAGTTCCAGCGCCCGCCCTCGGGCTTTCCGCCGTCCATGAGTATCCCCAGGCGCGTGCGCTGGGCGCGATAGAAGTTCTCCATCACATAGCTCTTTTGCGACCCCGCCCAGTCGGCGAACAGTGCGCGCGGGGTAAGAAAGAAATCGTTGGGGACGAACTCGACCCCGAATTCGGTCAGGTGCTGGGTTTGCTTGTAGGACGAGGGCTCGGCGCACACGATCGGCACGTCACCGAACTCGGCGCGCGCCATCCGCAGCCCGTCCACCGTCGTGGGTGCGGGGATGTAGCGAACCTGAAAGCCGGCGTCCTCGCGAAGTGAATACGCGAAGTGCCGCGCGGACGACACCAGAAAGAACAGCCGTTCGGTGTGCCAGGGGCGGCCGGTGAGCATCCGCTGACTCTCGACCAGAACAACCGCGTCCGTGGCGGGGTTCGCGTCTTTTAGGACTCCGCGGCGGGGATCCAGGTGGTCGAACGGAATGTAGAGAATCCGCTCGATCATCCGCGGCGACACTTCTCGGAGCAGTATTTGACGTTTTCCCAGTCGCGCGCCCACTTCTTGCGCCACTCGAACGGCAAACCGCAGCGCTCACACACCTTCGGCGGGTGACCGTTCTTCGTTTGCGCGGTGCGGGTCATGAGTTCAGATTAGCGACAGCGGACAGTTTCAGACCTTGCCGTGCGCGCGCACCGTCGCCAGATATTCGTCAACACTGACGAGTCCGACCGCCCACGCGATCGTCGGCAAGTCCGCCTTGTCCAACGACGTGAAACGAACGCAGGCCTTTCCCATGTCCAGCCGCTTTCCTGATTCGGCCCACCTGCGGCTGAACTCCGCGTCGGCCCCGGGTACCGCATAAATACCCATCAGATAAACCGAGAGGTGATTCTTTTGCGACGCGATGGCCACGTAATTGAGCGGTTGCTGGTTATAGGTCGGACCGCTGATTTCGAGAGGGATCTCGTACGAAATCATCCCCCACCGCATCGTTTCGACATACCCGGGCTGAATGTGTGCTCGGACCAGGTCAACGAGCGCGGTTACAGCCTCGGCGCGGTCGGCCGGTAACTCGGCGATGTATTCGTCAACAGTGAGCGCGTTACTCGAGACCACGACGGGCCACTCAATCCTGGACGCGTCGGGAGCGCGGCCACCAGAACAGAGCGGCGGCGACGCCCAGCGCCAGTAGCGACGGCACTCCGAACGCGAGCAGAACGCTGAGCGCCCAAATCGTCTCGATTGCGAGGACGACCAGCAATGCGATCGCCGTTCGGCGGAAACGCCCCTTGAACCGAGCGAGCCCAGCGAAAACGATGGTGGCGACGCCCAACAGCACCTCGCCCAACAGCATCAGGGTCACAACGAATGCGAGCGATTCCATGTGGCTCACACTACTCTGAGCACTTCGCTAGGTTGCGGCGATAGTCTGAACATGTGCTGAAACGCCTCCTCATCATTTCGCGGCCGGTCCTGTGGGTGAACACCATCGGAACTACCGTGGTCGGAATGTGGTTGGCCGGCCAACTGTGGACGTGGGAAATCCTGCCCATCCTCATCTGGGTGACGTTCCCGTTCAACATCCTCATCTACGGCATCAACGACATTTTTGACCAGGAAACCGACAACATCAACGCGCGCAAGGGCGGATACGAAGGCGCGAAGATTTACCCGAACGAGGTCGTCCCGATCTGGATTGCCGTCGTCGCGACCAACTTGCCATTCCTCGTCTACTTCTGGTTCACCGTCCCCCAGGCCGCGTTCTGGTGGATGGTCGCGTATTCGGCGTTCTTCTGGTTCTATTCGATGCCGCCTCTGCGGTTCAAGGCCCGCAAATACCTCGACGCGCTGTCGAACACCGACTATGCGTTCCCTCTGGCGTTCGTGCCCCTCGCGCTGGGCGCCGAACCGCTGTGGCTGGCGGTCATCGGGCTCATGACGTGGTCGATCGCCAAGCACGCGTATGACGCCATCCAAGACATCCCCCAGGATTCCGACACGGGCATCATCACCAC
>JBEGTE010000106.1:0-3852 GCA_041179605.1 Actinomycetota bacterium
GTTCTCGACTCGACTCACCCGACTCAGGTGTCGCGCGTGCTCGACCACTCCATCGAAGAGACCGTCGTCGTTGTCTCGTCCAAGTCGGGTTCGACCGCGGAAACCGATTCCCAGAAGAGAGCGTTCGAGGGCGCGTTCGTCGCCGCCGGAATCGATCCCACGACTCGAATCGTCATCGTGACCGACCCCGGCTCGCCACTTGACGTAGCGTCGCGCGAAGCCGGTTACCGCGTGTTCAACGCAGACCCGACCGTCGGTGGACGCTATTCGGCACTCACCGCATTTGGACTTGTGCCTTCGGGACTCGCCGGTGTCGACATCGCCGAACTGCTTGACCAAGCAGACGAAGTTCTTCCGGGGCTCATCTCGGACGACGAGTCAAACGCGGGGCTCGTCCTTGGTGCTGCAATGGCGGGGACCAACCCGCGCCGCGACAAGATCGCGATCGTTTCGAACAAGTCGTCCATCGTCGGAATCGGTGATTGGATTGAACAGCTCGTCGCAGAATCAACCGGCAAGGAGGGCTCTGGAGTCCTTCCCGTCGTGGTCGAACCGGGCGCGGCCGATCTTGAGGCAAACGACGTCCTTCCAATTCACATCGTGGACAACGAAACCACACCCGCCGGTGACGCTGTGTCGGTTCACGCAACGCTCGGAGCGCAGCTTCTCATCTGGGAAGTCGCCACCGCGGTTGCTGGCCACCTGCTCGGGACGAACCCGTTTGACCAGCCCGACGTCGAGTCGGCAAAAATCGCCGCTCGCGCGTTCCTTGATGGAACCCCCGAAGCGGCAGTTCCATTTGCCGTTGACGGTGATGTCGAACTGACCGCGGTCGGCTACTCCCCCGCTGCCACCAGCGTTTCCGCGGCTGTTCGCGAACTTCTCGAGGCGCTTCCCGCTGACGGATATGTCTCGGTACACGCCTACGCGGACCGTGAAGCGGGAAGCGGTCTTGAATCAATCCGTGGAACGCTGGCGGCGGTCACGGGCGGTCGACCCACCACCTTTGGTTGGGGTCCCCGTTTCCTGCACTCGACCGGTCAGTATCACAAGGGCGGACCCGAACAGGGTGTGTTTTTGCAGATTGTCGAACGAGCGACGGAGGACCGTGAGGTTCCTGGTCGCCCATTCACGTTCGGCACTTTGATTGCCGCACAGGCTCGTGGCGACGCCCAAGTACTTGCTGATCACCACCGTCCCGTGCTGACTCTCACCGTCAGCGGGTCGACCGCGCTTGATCGAGTCATCTCGGAGATCAAGGGACTGTCGTGACCAACCCCAACCCGCTGCGCGACCCGAACGACCGCCGACTCGGTCGAATCGCGGGTCCGTCGGGGCTCATCATCTTCGGTGTGACGGGTGATCTGTCGCGCAAGAAGTTGATTCCGGCGGTGTACGACCTTGCCAACCGTGGCCTGTTGCCACCCGGGTTCGCGCTCGTCGGGTTCGCTCGCCGCGATTGGACGAACGAAGAATTCATCGCGGTCGTCCACGACTCCGTCAAGGAATACGCGCGCACCCCGTTCCGCGAAGACGTGTGGGCGCAATTGTCGGCGGGTATCCGATTCGTGTCGGGTGACTTCGACGACAACGACGCTTTCGACCGCCTCGGCGAGACGATCGGCGAACTCGACCGCGTCCGCGGAACGATGGGAAACCACGCGTTCTATCTGTCGATTCCACCACGGTCGTTCCCCGTGGTCACCGAGCAGCTCAACCGCAGTGGACTTGCGACACCGCAAGACAACCAGTGGCGCCGAGTTGTCATCGAGAAGCCGTTTGGGCACAACCTGCAGACCGCGCGCGAACTCAACCAGGTCGTAGAGAGCGTGTTTCCCGCCGATTCGGTGTTCCGCATCGACCACTATCTGGGCAAGGAGACGGTTCAAAACATCCTCGCCCTTCGTTTTGCGAACACGTTCTACGAACCGCTGTGGAACGCGAACTATGTGGACCACGTCCAGATCACGATGGCGGAAGACGTCGGTGTCGGTGGTCGTGCAGGTTATTACGACGGCATCGGTGCTGCGCGTGACGTCATTCAGAACCACTTGTTGCAGCTACTTGCTCTGACCGCGATGGAAGAACCCGTATCGTTCGATGCGGCCGACCTTCGCGCCGAGAAAGAAAAAGTTCTTTCCGCTGTGACACTCCCACACGACCTCTCGCTGGCAACCGCTCGCGGTCAGTACACCTCCGGGTGGCAGGGTGGCGTCCAAGTCACCGGCTTCCTCGAAGAGGACGGAATGGACCCGAACTCCATCACCGAGACCTACGCAGCGATGCGCGTTGAAATCGACACTCGTCGTTGGGCGGGCGTTCCCTTCTACCTCCGTGCCGGAAAGCGCCTCGGGCGTCGCGTCACCGAAATCGCTGTCGTGTTCAAGCGCGCACCGCAGTACCTGTTCGAACCCGGCCAGGTGTCGAGCCTGTCGCAGAACGCACTCGTCATCCGAGTTCAGCCCGACGAGGGTGTCACTGTCAAGTTCGGCTCGAAGGTACCCGGCGCGGGGATGCAGGTTCGCGACGTCACGATGGACTTCGGCTATGGACACGCGTTCACCGAACAGAGCCCAGAGGCGTACGAGCGACTCATCTTGGACGTTCTTCTCGGCGACCCGCCGCTATTCCCTCGCCACGAAGAAGTTGAACTGTCGTGGAAAATTCTCGACCCGATTGAGGAGTTCTGGGCGGCCGGCGGTCGACCGGACCCCTACGCTCCCGGTTCGTGGGGTCCCGCCTCGGCCGACGCCCTGTTGCACCGTGACGGACGCGAATGGAGACGCCCGTGATCATTCCTCTTCCGAACACCACCGTCGCCAAGATCCTCAAGACGCTGCAGAAGGCGCGCGAAGAGGGCGGCGCTGTCGCGCTCGGGCGTGTACTCACTCTCGTCATTACGACGACCAAGGACCGCGCAGAAAAAGTTATCGAAGCCGCAAACCAGGCATCGCGCGAACATCCCATGCGTATCATCGTCATCTCCGAAGTTCCTGACGGTTTCACCGACGTACCTCTGGACGCCGAAATTCGACTCGGCGGAGACGCTGGAGCATCCGAGGTCATCATCCTCAACGCGGCCGATGAGCTTGTGGTCGATCCACAGGGACTCATCAACGGGCTCTTGCTTCCTGACGCGCCGATGGTCGCCTGGTGGCCGGACAGCGCTCCTGGGCACATGTCGGAAACTTCGCTCGGTCGTGTTGCTGGACACCGTATCGCCGACACCATCTACGCCGAAAACCCGGTCGATCTGCTGCGCACGCTAGCGGAATGTTACGTGCCGGGCGATGTCGACCTGGGATGGACGCGAATCACGCAGTGGCGTGCGCTGTTCGCTGCGACCCTGGATTCAGGTACGCACTCCGAAATCACCGGTGCCGTCATTCGAGGGGCAAAGAACAATTCGGCACCGATCCTCTTGGCGTCGTGGTTCCGCAGCGAACTGGGCGTACCGGTCGTAATCGAACTCGGAGAGAAGGACCCTCGCGGAAACATCCTCTACGCCGAGCTCACGACCGCTGACGGTCCCATCTCGATTGAGCGTACCGAACCGAGTTTCGCGTTGTTGAAGCAACCTGGACAACCCGACCACACGATTTCGTTGCCGTTCCGAAGCCTAGGTGATTGCCTCGCAGAAGAACTGCGGCGCCTCGACGCCGACGTCGTGTTCGGTCGCGTTCTGACCGAAGGGCTCGCCAAAGTCGTGTCCGAATCCCCCGCCCTCTGATGGACCGCGTCGTCGTTTTGCCTGAGCGTTCCGACGTTGAACGCTCAGTCGCCACGGACGTACTCGTCGAGCTGTCACGGGCGATTTCCGAGAGTGGCCGTGCCGACATCGTCCTCACCGGT
>JBEGTE010000107.1:0-4359 GCA_041179605.1 Actinomycetota bacterium
GAACCCCAGCCGCTCCCCCGCTTCGACAGCGGGACGGGTGAGGATGATGCGCGACACTTCCTTGCGTTGCAGGGCCTGAACAGCCTTCGCCATCGCGAGGTACGTCTTACCGGTACCAGCCGGACCGATTCCGAACACGATGGTGTTGTGGGCGATGGCGTCGACGTACGACTTCTGGCCGGCGGTCTTGGGGCGAACGGTCTTGCCGCGGCTCGAGACAATCGCTTCGCCGAGAACGTCGGTGACGCTCTTGCCCTCTCGGACGATTCCGGCGCCGTTGCTGACGTCGGAGTCGCTTAGTTCGACGCCGTTCGCAATCATGTCCATCAGTTCGCGGATGTGCTTTTCGACGCGGTGGACCTCGTCGGTGTCGCCGTCGATGGAAATCTGGTTTCCGCGCACATTGATTGTGACGCTGGGGTACCGCTGTTCGAGTGTCGACAAGAATCGGTCCTGCGGCCCGAGCAGTCGAACCATCGCGACTCCGTCAACCTCGAGGTCGACGCGCGTGACGTTACTCTCCGCCAAGGGAACCTTCCGCAAGTCCACCAGCGAGCACGTGTGCGTGAACGTGGAAAACGGTCTGACCGGCGTTTTCTCCGGTGTTGAAGACGAGTCGGAAGTCACCATCGGCGTGCTCGGCGGCGAGGTCCTTAGCGGTGGCGACGATTTCGGCGAGAAGTGCGGGGTCGCCCGTGGCAAGTTCCGTGACGTTGGCGTACTGCTCGGTCTTGGGAACGACGAGGAGGTGAACGGGAGCCTGCGGAGCAATGTCACGGAACGCAATCAGCCGTTCCGACTCGAACACGATGTCTGCGGGGATTTCGCGGTCGATGATTTTGCTAAAGATGCTCACGGGTTTCAGTCTATCCGCGTCACCATTGGCCGAGCAGGGCGTTGAGTGCAGCGATGCCGGCAGGCCCGGCGGTCGACGTGCGCATGATGTCGGCACCAACACGAACGGACGTTGCGCCGGCCGCGGTCAGCGTGGCGATTTCGGAATCAGAAATTCCGCCTTCCGGTCCGACGACGAGAGCGATGTTCTTCGCGGTTCTGTTTCCCAGAGCCCACTCCCCGATTCCGACCGTGGCGCGCGGGTCGAGCACCAACACGGTCGCACCTTCGCACGAAGCGATGACACCGGCTGTGCCCACGGGTTCAGCGACTTCGGGGATTCGTGAACGAACTGCCTGTTTCGCGGCTTCGCGCGCGATGGACTTCCAGCGGGCAACGCCCTTGGCCTTCTTGTCGCCGTCCCACCGTGAAATCGAACGCTCTGCTTGCCACGGGACGACTCGCGAGACACCCAGTTCGGTCGAGGCCTGGACCGCCATCTCGTCGCGGTCACCCTTGGCCAGCGCCTGCACCAGCGTGATGGAAAGTGACCGTGGCTCGTCGTATTCGGGTGATGTGACGTCAACCTCGACGAGCGACTTCGACACCGAACGTGCGACACCATGAGCGCGCCATCCGTTTCCGTCGGAGATTTCGATCCATTCACCTTCGCGCAACCTCGCGACCTGGGCTGCGTGATGCGCTTCGTCACCGCGCAACTCGACGACAGTCGTGGCCGCGTCGAGCGGCGAATCGGTGAAGTACATGTGAGCCATTAGGCCCCGAAGAACCGATCGCGAAGCTTCGCGAACAGACCCTGGCGGTGTTCGGCGAAATGTGGTGCGGCGGCTGGACGCAACGTCGCGAATTCGTCGATGAGTTTCGCTTCGGCCTTGGACAACTTCTGTGGCGTGATGACCTGCACACCAACCTTGGCGTCGCCTCGACCGCTTCCTCGCAGATGCGTGATTCCGCGACCCTTGATGGTGATGACGTCGCCGGACTGGGCGCCGGCTTTGACGTCGATGTCCATTGCGCCGTCGAGCGCCTCAAGCGTCGTCTTGACGCCTCGAATCGCGTCGACCATGTCGATCTGGACGGTGGCGAGCAGATCATCGCCCTGACGAGCCCACAGGTCGTGCGGAGCAACCGAGAACTCGACGTAGACATCACCCGACGGACCGCCGGCTTCGCCGACCTCGCCCGCGCCGGACAACTGCACGCGCATCCCGCTGTCGATTCCGCTGGGGATGTCGACGGTCAGCGTGGTGCGGGCACGAACGCGACCGTGACCCGCGCAGGTCGGACAAGGCGCCGGAATCACCGTTCCGTACCCGCGGCACGACCCACACGGTGTCGACGTGACGATGTTCCCGAGCAGGCTTCGCACCTGGCGCTGAACTGAACCGGAACCGCCGCAAATGTCACAGCGCTGCGGGCTGGACCCGGGCGAACAGCACGAACCCTCGCACGTTTCACACAGTGCAGCCGTGTCGACTTCGATCGAGCGCTGGCCCCCGAAAATGGTGTCAACGAGATCGACCTCGACGCGAAGCAGGGCGTCGTTTCCACGCTGCTGGCGTGACTGCGGCCCGCGTTGCTGACCGCCGCCAAAGAACGCGTCGAACACGTCACCCATCGACCCGAACCCGGGCATCCCGCCGAAACCGCCCTGACCACCCATGTCATAATTGCGGCGCTGTTCGGCGTCTCCCAAGACGTCGAACGCGTGCGTCACGAGCTTGAACTTCTCTGCGGCGTCCTCGGACGGGTTGACGTCGGGGTGCAGTTCACGCGCGAGTTTGCGATATGCCTTCTTGATTTCATCCTGGCTCGCGTCGCGCGCGACTCCCAGCACCTCGTAGTGATCCATTTATGACTCGTCCCCCAACACCGTGGAAATGTAGCGCGCAACGGCCTCCACAGCAGCCATGTTGAGCGAATAGTTCATGCGCGTCGGACCCAGCACCGCGATTCGAGCGGTGTCGCCACCCGTCGCGGTGTACGCGGCGGAAACGATGGCGGTATCGCTCAGTTCGTCGGTGAGTTCGCGACCGATGCGAACGCCACGGTCGTCCTCGCGTCCCATCTCACCGAAGAGCTTCAACAGAATGACCTGCTCCTCGATGGCGTCCATCACGGGTGCGATGCTGCGCGAGAAGTCCCCCTCGGCACGCACCAATTGGGGAGTTCCGGCGACGATGAGTCGGTCGCTGCGCTGCGCCTCGATCTGACCGGCGAGCGCGTCACGCACCGCGAGGATTGCGGGCGCAAGAGAAGCGCCAGCCGCGTTGGCGGCGTCCGTCAATTTGCCCGGTGCCGCCGACAGGTCAGAACCCTGAATGGCCGAGTTGATGCGTGCACGCAGATCGCCGATGGTCTGCTCATCGACTTCGGCGGGAAGATCCACAATTGTTCGATCGACCCGGCTGGTCGACGTGATGAGAACCGCCCAGACGCGCTTCGCGCCGCCGGGGAGCAATTCGAGATGAGCAACGGTTTCTTTACCAAGGAGCGGGTACTGCACCATCGCGACCTGGTTTGTCAGGTTCGACAACAATCGGACCGTTCGCGAGAGAAAATCGTCGAGGTCAAGCGATTCGTCAAGGAAGCGTTCGATTGCGTTCAGTTGGACGCGCGTGAGCGGCTTGACATCGCTGAGTCCGTCGACGAACGTTCGGTAGCCGAGGTCGGTCGGGACGCGGCCCGCCGAGGTGTGCGGCGCGTGGATGAGGTTGGCGTCTTCGAGCGCCGCCATGTCGTTGCGGATAGTCGCGGCAGAAACGCCGAAGCCGTGTCGTTCGACAATCGACTTCGACCCGACCGGTTCACGTGACGCGACGTAGTCTTCGACGATGACGCGAAGGACGTCGAGGGCTCGACGCGAAACCATGACCACCTCCGTTTAGCACTCTCGGCGCTCGATTGCTAATGATTCAATAGTACCTTCGTCCCTAGCCGATGGGGCGTGAAATGGCTATCGTTGGCATCGAACAAAGGAGTCCTCGTGACCGAACAAAGGAGTCCTCGTGACCGAATCCAAGCCCAGTCCCGAAAACGTCCAATTCGCCGTTCTGGCGCATCTGCTCGGGATTTTCACCGCGTTCCTCGGGCCACTCATCATCTGGCTCACGAAAAAGGACAGCGACGCGTTCATCGACGATCAGGCGAAGGAAGCACTGAACTTCCAAATCACTATTTCGATTGCGCACCTCGCCAACTTCATCGCGGGAATCGTCTTGTTCCTCATCTGGTGGCTCATCGGCTGGGCCGTCAGCCTCACGATCCTCGGAATCACAATTTGGTGGGGCGTTCTCGCTGTGGTCGCGGCAAATAAGGGTGAAAAGTATCGTTACCCGTTCTGCCTGCGATTCATCCGCTAGCCCAGAATTCGACGAACGACGAGGTCAGCGAGAAGTCGCCCCCGGCGCGTCAACACGACTCGACCGGCAATCGCCGTGGGGCCGTCAATCAATGCGTCCGCGATCAACCCCGCGATTCGAGTCCGTTCATCGACCCCCAGCG
>JBEGTE010000108.1:0-3815 GCA_041179605.1 Actinomycetota bacterium
GCAAGGCGCTCGCGAACATCACTCACCGAGAACGGCACGACACATTCCTTTCAGAATCAACCCGGTCTTCGACGTTAGTCCTTCAGCTCGCCGGTCGTCTTGTCGGGTGCGGCATCGGCTCCCGCTTCGCCGTACATTGAGTCGGATCCGGCCTCACCGAACATGACATCGTTACCCGGACCGCCGTAGATGACGTCGTTGCCAGCGTTGCCGTGAAGTTCATCGGCGGCTTGTTCGCCGTAAATCAGGTCGTTGCCGCCGTCTCCCTGAACGTAATCGGATCCAGCTGCGTCGGTTTCCGCGACACCCGAGTCTCCGCCGTGAATGACGTCGTTGGACGCACCTCCCGCGATCCAGTCAATTCCACGGCCGCCCCAGATGAGATCAGCGCCGTCGGAACCGCAAATCGTGTCGTTGCCTTGATAGCCGTAGATGGTGTGAGCGCCCGATCCGTAGACGACTATCACGTCGTTGTACGACGTTCCGTAAACGATGGGGCCGTTGGACAAAATCGTCGCGAACTTGCCGTTGCACTTGGGCAAAGTCGTGTATGCGGTAACTGCAGAGGTTGCAACACCGGCTCCGACTGCAACGAGAGACGTTGCAAGTGCGAGCGCGAGAGTGGTTTTTTTCATGAATCTGCCTTTGCGTGTGTTGCCCCGATGGCGAGTTTCGCGCGGTGGAGGCGTGTGACGAGTTCGCTCTGACGAATTCCGAGCGCCTGGCTCATGTCCGACATTGTGCGCTTGTCGACCAACAATCCGAGCGCAACACTGTGCAGCGCATCGGGCAGTTCATCGATGGCGGCGCGAAGTTCGGCGTCGCTCATCGTCGACAGGTCAGCCTCGTCCGCGACGTCGTCAAACGTAACGTCTAGGTCAAAGTCGTTGCCCATCGATGAACCTTTCGAAGTGGGGGTCTGCGAAGAATTTTCGCCCTTCTGATAGTAACCAAACCCGCGGGTTCGCGCGAGGTCGAGTTTGAGCCTGTGCACCCACCGGTACGTAAAGTTGACAACATGACCGAAACCGATTCCGTTTTCCTTCTCGATGGCGGGTTGTCGACCGCCCTCGCCGACAGGGGCAACGTCGTCGGTGGTGTCCTGTGGACGGGCGCGTTGCTGCTTGATACGCCGGAGTGCGTGGTCGACGCCCACCGAGACTTCGTCGAGGCCGGCGCGGACATTCTGATCACTGGTTCGTACCAGTTGTCATTCGATGGCGGACGGCGCGCAGGGTGGACAGACGACGAGACGGTCAGAGCCCTCCAGAACTCTACGGTTGCCGCTCGCATGGCTGCACGAGAGGAAACACTCGTCGCAGCAAGCATCGGGCCATATGGGGCTTTCCTCGCGGACGGTTCGGAGTTTTGCGGTAACTACGCAGTGACGACCGATGTTCTCCGTGACTTTCACGCGCGCCGGCTCGATGTAATTCTGGAAACAGAGCCTGATCTTCTCGCAATTGAGACGCAACCGGAACTCGACGAAATCGCCGTTGTGCTCGACTTGTTGCGCGAACGTGGTTCGGATATCCCGTTCTGGGTGACATGTACCGTCACCGCTCCCGGTCGAATCGCGGGCGGTGCACCGTGGGCTGACGTGGTCGCGCTCGTCTCGGACGCTGAATCGGCTATCGGTGTCGGAATCAACTGTTCGCACGTCGATGTGGTCACCGACACCCTCCGCTCAACCGAATCGGATCTGCCGTACGTCGTGTACCCGAACCTCGGACAGGAATGGGATGCGTCGACTGATGAATGGGTTGGCTCGAGCCACGGAATCACCGATCGGCATCTCAGTGAATGGAAAAACGCAGGCGCGAGACTCATCGGCGGGTGCTGTGGATTTGGCGCTTCCGCCATCGCGGACCTGCGCGCGCGGGTCTAGGATTACCTATCGTGAGTGAAAAGCGACGCAGCAAGAGACTGCTAATCGGCAAGCCGCTGTCAACCCGCAAACTCGAAGGCGAACTACTGCGGAAGCGCATCGCGCTCCCCATTTTCGCGAGTGACCCGCTCTCCTCCGTCGCGTATGGTCCTCAGGAACTTCTCATGATCTTGACGATTGGAGCGGTCGGGGGTGCGTCGACGTTGATGTTTGCCCCGTGGATCGCCGGCGTCGTCGTGGCCTTGTTGACGATTGTCGTCCTCAGTTATCGCAAGGTCATCAAGGCTTACCCCTCAGGCGGGGGTGACTACGAGGTTGCCAAGACGAATCTGGGCGACCGTGCAGCACTCATCGTTGCGTGTGCCCTGCTTATCGATTACGTCATGACCGTGGCCGTGTCGATTTCGTCGGGAACCGACAACCTCATCTCGGCGTTCCCCGTGCTCGACCCGTTCCGCATCGAAATTGCGGTGGGATTCGTCCTCGTCCTGCTTGCGGTGAATCTGCGAGGAGTTCGAGAATCGGGAATCGCCTTCGCACTTCCAACGTACATTTTCATCGCGTCCGTTTTCGTCATGCTCGGCACAGGTGCTTACCGAATGTTTGTGCTCGGCGAAGACCTCACGGCACCGAGTGCGGGTTACGACGTCATCGTTGAACAGCAACTTGAAGCCGCGCCGTTGCTGTTGATCTTCTTGTTGCTACGTGCGTTCGCCTCAGGTTCCGCAGCACTCACCGGTGTCGAGGCGATCGCGAACGGTGTTCCTGCGTTCCGCGAACCTAAGATTCGAAACGCCCAAATCACAATGTCGTGGATGGGCATCACCGCCATCTCGATGTTTGCCGGAATCGTGTTTTTCGCGCTCAGCACCGGCGTCAAATACATCGAAGACCCCACCCACCAATTGCACGGCGCTGACCTAGCGCAGTTCTCTGCCGGCCCGCAGCTCTCGGTCATCGCACAACTCGGTATCGCCATTTTCGGCAACGGCGCAATCATGTTCTTCGTACTTCAGACGGCAACGGCGATGGTGCTGTTGCTCGCCGCGAACACGGCATTCAACGGATTCCCGTTGCTGTCGTCCGTGCTGGCCAAGGATTCTTATGCACCCAAGTCGTTGCTGACTCGCGGTGACCGACTCGTGTACTCGAATGGCATGCTCTCGCTCGCCGCAGCCGCTCTTGTCATGATTTTGATTTTCCAGGCGGATGTCACTCGACTAATTCAGCTCTACGTTCTCGGTGTCTTCACGTCATTCACAGTTGGCCAAATAGGCATGTTGCGCCACTGGAAGCGCGGTCTTGCGAACGGCACCGTTGACCCGAAGGAAGCCCGCAGCGGTCGAATCATCAATGGAATCGGCGCGACGATGACTGGCGTCGTCTTGCTGATCGTGACGGTGACCAAATTCACCGAAGGCGCCTGGATGGTATTCGCCATCGCACTGCCGCTTTATTGGGTGATGTGGAACACGGCCCGTTATTACGCGACGATCGAGAACGAAATCGCGATCGACGAGTCGACCGAATACGGCGCGAGCGGCGACTACGCAGTTGTCCTGATGGACAAACTCAACAAACCGCAGCTCAAAGCGTTGGACTACGCCTTGTCGAGCAAGCACTCCCGCCTCGACGCGGTCCACGTCGCAGTTGACCCGATCCGTGCGGAAGCGTTCAAGAAGGAATGGAAGAAATATGGCGTGAAGGTGCCGCTCAAGATTATTGAGTCGCCGTTCCGCGAATTCTCGGCACCCCTCATCGAGTACTTGGAAGATCACCGCCGCAAGCACGGCCGCGAGCGCATCTCGGTGTACATGCCGAAATACATCGTTGGTCACTGGTGGGAGCACATCTTCCACAACCACCGTGCAAACCGCATGAGCCGCCGTTTGCTCTATGTGCGTGGTGTGATGGTGACGTTCGTGCC
>JBEGTE010000109.1:0-3802 GCA_041179605.1 Actinomycetota bacterium
TCCCGGGAGTCGGCTTCACACTGACCGCGTCGTTCCCGATGCTGCGATACGCGACCGACCCCAAGACCGGTTCCGATAGCGTCTAATGACTGACCAGCGCCGCGCGACCATCTCGATGTCACTCGGCGTCGCAGGAGCAGTTGCGCTGTACGGAATTTCGTTCGGTGCCCTGTCGGTGGCTGCCGGTCTCGACGTCTGGCAAACCCAGGTCTTGTCGTTGTTCATGTTTTCGGGCGGCTCGCAATTCGCCCTGATCGGGCTCGTCGCTGCTGGCGCACCAGGGCCTACCGCAATTCTCGCCGCTGGCCTTCTCGGCGTGCGAAACGGACTCTATTCGTTGCGCACAGCGCCGATCGTCGGACACGGATTCTGGAAGCGACTCGTTGCCGGTCAGTGGACGATTGACGAATCGACCGCGGTCGCCCTTGCGCAGAAGACACCCGAATTGTCGCGACTCGGATTCTGGGTGACGGGTGCCGGCATTTACATCGGATGGAATTCGATGACACTCCTCGGCGCTCTCGTCGGAGACGCGATGGGGGATGTGCGTGCCTACGGACTCGACGCTGCCGCCGCCGCTGCGTTCCTTGGGCTGTTGTGGCCTCGAATTCAGTCGCTGCAGCCCGCGACAATCGCCGTTGTTGCGGCCGTTGTCGCGGTCATCACAATCCCGACCCTTCCCGTCGGGATTCCCGTCGTCATCGCCGCGGTCGTCGGCGTTGCTATGTACGTCGTCCAGGCTCGAGGTGTGCGATGAGTCTGTGGTCCGTCATCCTCCTCGCGTCGGCCGTCGTCGCCGCGACAAAGTTCGTCGGATTTGTTCTCCCGTCTTCCATCACCGAGAGCGACGTCGTGCAGCGTGTCAGCGACGCGGTCACGGTCGCACTGCTCGCGAGCCTCGTCGTGATTCAGACGGCGGGCGCTGGCAATTCGATCGTCGTCGATGCGCGTTTGGTCGCAGTGGTCGTCGCCGGATTCCTTCTCTGGCGACGGGTTCCGTTCATCGTCGTGATTCTTGCCGCCGCGATCGTCGCTGCTGGAATCCGATTCGTTGGGTGGCTCGCCTAGCCCTCTAGGTGGTCGCGGCCGGGCAACCAACTGAAACCCGGCGTCACCCAGCCGGCTTCAGCGATAGCGTCCTGTGCGTCCTCGTCGTGAGGATGCGAAAGTCGGTCGACGTACAACACGCCCAGTAGATGGTCGTATTCGTGCTGGAAAATCCGCGCGAGCCACCCGGTCGCATCGACGGTGAACTCATTGCCTTGCAGGTTGGTGGCCGTGAGTACGACGTGGTCGGAACGACGAAGCGGAAACCGCTCGCCAGGCACTGACAGGCAGCCTTCGAGTTCTTCCTCGTCGTCGAGAGGCCCAATCGGCATGGGGTCCATCATCAGCGTCGGGTTGATTGCGACGCCGCGGTGTTGCACGTCATCGTCATCGACCCAGTCGTAGACGAAGAGAGCGAGGTCCTCACCAATTTGCGGAGCCGCCAGGCCGACGCCGGGTGCGAGTTCCATGGTGGCGAACATGTCGTCGACCAGTTCGACGATGTAGTCGTCGATGTGGTGGACGGGAGCCGAGGGTCGATGCAGAACCGGATTCCCCGTGATGACAATTTCCCGAATTCGCACACGTTAAGCCTAATGTCGGTAGCCTAGACGGGTGAACGAACAGCTCTCTGAACTCATTTCGCAAGAGACGCTGACCCCATTTCAGGCCATCGGTATCCCCATCGCCCTTCTCGGCGCAGTGTTCTTGTCCATCGGTGCTCAGCTGCAGCACCGCGGTGTCTCCAAGGTCGAAGGTACGCACGGCGACGGATCCAAGTCGGGCCTGTCGTTGCGTCAGATGGGTCACCTGATTCGACGACCATCGTGGGTTTTCGGCACGATTCTGTTGGCGTTGGCGATTGTGGTGCAACTGGTGTCGCTCGGTTTCGCGCCGCTCATCGTTGTGCAGCCACTCGGAGTCGTCGCCATGGTCATGACGAACGTCATCAATTCGCGCGTTCACGGGATTCCGTCCGACAACCGGGTCAAGGGTTCGATTACGCTCGCCGTGCTCGGCATCGGAATCTTCGTCGCGTTTTCGACCGTCTACGCGGTTGAACGAGCGTTCACCGACGCGCAACTCAACTTCATCCTCGTTCTGCTCGCCGCTGTCATCATCGCTGCCGGCGGTGCCTTCCTCGTGTTCCGTCGCAAACTGCGCGCAATGTTCTACATCGTCGCGGCCGGAACGCTCTACGGATTCGTGGTCACCATCACGAAGGTGCTCATCAACCGTTGGCAAACTCAACAGATCGACCCCTTGATGATTCTCTGCTTCGCCGGTCTGGTCGTCGCCGCTGTCCTCGGCGGCTATTTCGTTCAGACCGCCTATTCGGTCGGGTCTCCCGACCTTGTCATCGCCGGGCTGACTGTCATCGACCCGCTCGTCGCCATCGCCATCGCCATCACGGTGTTGGGTGAGGCGGACCAGTTCCCGCCGTTCGCTCTCGCCGGAATTGCGCTCGGTGGCGCATTGTCCGTCGTCGGAGTTGTCTTGCTCGCTCGTCACCACCCGCAAACGCACCACTAGGGCCGTCATGGTGAAACAGTCGATGACGGTACTGATCGGCGCGGACACGTTCCCGCCCGATGTCAACGGTGCCGCCAAATTCACGGTGCGATTGGCGGTGGGACTCGTTTCTCGCGGGCACCGTGTCGTTGTCGTGTCGCCGTCGCCCGACACCGAGTACGGATTGCGTCGCGAGGTCCACGAGGGCGTTGAACTCGAGGTCTATCGACTCCGGTCGTGGAAGTGGTTCAACCACCCGTGGCTGCGTTTCGCCCTCCCGTGGGAAGTGCAACGCGACACCGGTGCCATCCTGGACGAGATCAAGCCGGACGTCGTTCACGTCCAGTCACACATCAACGTCGGCTGGGGGCTCGTCCGACAGGCACACAACCGCAACATTCGCATCGTCGCAACCAACCATTTCATGCCCGAAAACGCCGCCCAGTTCGTTCCGCTTCCACAGTTCGTGCTTGATGCGGTCGTTCGATTCCTGTGGGGCGTGGCGGCGAAGACATATCGAATGACCGACGCCATCACGACTCCCACCCGCAAGGCGGCAGATTACCTCGAAAAGGCGGTCGGAATCGGGGGAGTGCACGCGATTTCGTGTGGACTTAATGTGTCCAACTACCGGCCGGTGATGGGCAAGCGTAACGACCCGTACGCGCTGTTCCTTGGCCGAGTCGAACAAGAGAAGCACATCGAAGAGTTGCTGTACGCAATGAAACGTTTCCCGAAGTCGGAACTGCGCGCAATCATCGCGGGTGCCGGTGACGACCGGGGACGCTTGGAGAAAATCGCCCGTGACGAAGGGCTGACGGACCGCGTCGAGTTCAGGGGACTCGTCGGCGACGAGGAGCTGGTGACGTTGTTCAGCGAAGCGGCCATCTTCGTCATGCCGTCGACTGCGGAACTGCAGTCGATCGCGACGATGGAGGCGATGGCGAGCGCGCTGCCCGTCGTTGCGGCCAACGCGATGGCTCTTCCTCATCTCGTACATGATGGCGAAAATGGATTCCTGTACGAGCCGCGTGACATTGACGGCCTGGTCGCGGCGATGCGAACCGTGTTGACCTCATCTGAGGCGGGTTATCGAGCGTTCCAGCAGGAGTCATTGGCGATTGTTGCCGATCATGATATTTCCACCACCCTTGACCGCTTCGAAGATATTTACCGAGGAGTTTGACCATGTTGCTCACTCTTTTCATGGATGCACAGCGCAAAAACCGTCGTGCGTCAGCGC
>JBEGTE010000110.1:0-3776 GCA_041179605.1 Actinomycetota bacterium
GTAAAACCAGCCTAACGCGGGGCTGCGACGGGGTCCGTCACATCGTCCACAAGCGCGTCGGCGTGGCGCGTATTGTGGAATTGTGAAGTTTCACCGCATCCTCGCTCCCGTTTTCGCCGCTGTTGTGCTGGCAGGAGGCGCCGCAGCGCCGGCATTCGCCCACGCCGCCCTGACGGGCACAACGCCCGAAACCGGCGCCAACGCGACCGAGATCACCGCGGTGTCGTTGACCGCCAACGAGGAACTGCTCGACCTCGGTGACGGCGAAGGGTTCGTCTTCGCGGTCACCGACGCCGACGGACACTTCTACGGCGACGGTTGTGTCACCGTCGATGGAACCTCGGCGTCGATGCCCGTTCAACTCGGCACCGCTGGCGACTACACCGTCGCCTACCGTGTCGTTTCGGCGGACGGTCACCCAATCGAGGGGTCGTGGCAGTTCACGTACTCCCCCACACCCGATAGCGTCGCAGGAACTGCATACGTGGCCATGCCGGTCTGCGGTGAAACCCCAACACCCGTTGAAACCGATGTACCGGAGCCGATTGAGACCCCGACGATGATGCCCGTTGCACCAACGGAGGATGCGGGATTCGACGTCACCCCGTTCATCGGGATTGCGACCATCCCCGTAATCGCTGGCGCTATTTGGCTGTTGATGCGTTCACTGGGAAAGCGCGACAGCGAAGACCACCTGAACTAGTTAGGCAGACTTGCGACTGGTCAGAACCTGATCGATGAGTCCGTATTCGAGCGCCTCGGGTGCAGTCAGGATCTTGTCGCGGTCGATGTCCTTGCGGACCTCGTCAATCGACTTGTTCGAGTGCTTGGACAGCGTCTCTTCGAGCCATTCGCGCAGGCGAGCAATTTCTTTCGCCTGAATCTCGATGTCCGACGCCTGGCCGTGACCCGAGTCACCGGTCGAGGGCTGGTGGATGAGAACGCGCGCGTTGGGCAGAGCGAGTCGTTTGCCGGGCGTACCACCCGCGAGGATGACCGCCGCGGCCGATGCTGCCTGGCCCAGAACGACCGTCTGGATCTGGGGGCGGACGTATTGCATGGTGTCGTAAATCGCGGTCATTGCGGTGAACGAACCACCGGGAGAGTTGATGTACATGATGATGTCGCGTTCCGGGTCCTGCGATTCGAGGACGAGCAACTGCGCCATGATGTCATCGGCCGAGGTGTCGTCCACCTGGACTCCGAGGAAGACGATTCGGTCGCCGAAGAGCTTCGTGTACGGGTCCAGCGAGCGGGTTCCGTACGACGTGCGCTCTTCGAACTGGGGAACGATGTAACGCGACTGGGGAACGGCGATGCCGTTGTGATTGGATTCAAAATTCATGTTCGTATCCCCTACTTGCTGTGCGTTCCGCCGCCACCGACGACATCGTCAGCCGATGCGCGGATGTGGTCGACAAATCCGTATTCGAGTGCTTCTTCGGCGCTGAACCAGCGGTCGCGGTCGCCGTCCTGTGAAATCTGTTCGACGGTCTTGCCCGTTGCCTCGGCCGTGATCTCGGCGAGTCGCTTCTTCATGTCGTTGATGAGCTGCGCCTGTGTCTGGATGTCCGACGCGGTTCCGCCGAAACCACCGTGAGGCTGGTGCAACAGGACGCGGGCGTTGGGCGTGATGTAACGCTTGCCCTTGGTGCCGGCGGTGAGGAGCAACTGCCCCATCGACGCCGCCATACCGATACCGACGGTGACGATGTCGTTCGGAACGAACTGCATCGTGTCGTAAATCGCCATACCCGCGGTGATGGAGCCACCTGGCGAGTTGATGTACAGGTAGATGTCCTTCTTCGGGTCCTCGGCCGCGAGTAACAGCAGCTTCGCCGCAATCTCGTTCGCGTTTTCGTCACGGACCTCGCTGCCGAGCCAAATGATTCGATCCTTCAACAGGCGGTCGAACACGTTCGGCGGGAACATAGCATCACTCATGTGTGTACTCCTTCAGCACTTCTCTGCCAGCGTACCGACCAGCACCGACCATTCCGGGCTATTTCGCTATGGGCAAAAGTTAGTCGGATTATTCGGACAAGGATTTGTCGAAAAAGTTACGAAGCACCGACGCGTAACGATCTGTTTCCGTCAACATGCCTTCGGTATGGTCTGCGCCGACGAACGTTTCCAACTCGATGGTCGCGCCGACAGACTGAGCGTATTCGACGAAGTCAACCGAGGACTGGTAATCCAGTCGCTGGTCGGCGTCGCCATGCAGGATTAGCATCGGTCGAGTCCCCGCTGCCGCAATCGAATCGGGAACACTCGTCTCCGTGAGGTTGACACCGTGAAAAAGTTGCGCGGATGCCAGAGCCAGTTGCCACAAGAATCCCGGGAATCCTTGGAACTCGACCTCCTTGGTCGCGGCCGCGTTGAAGTCAAAAATTGTGCCCTCCATTGCGAACGCGCTGACCGAATCTGTCTTGGCGGGCAACAGACTTGTCGCGATTGCTCCACCCGAAACCCCGAACATCCCCAGGCTTTGGGGTTTGATGCCCTTCTCCGCAACAAGCCAATCGGCGACGGCGGCAAAGTCATCCGACTCTTCTTGACCGGCCGAATGACGGCCGTCGGTGCACGTCGACTCGCCCGTATCGCGAGTGTCGATCAGCAACACGTTGAAGCCGCCCGAGACGAGCATGCTGCTGGGCAGAAGCGCGTTGAAGTCACGCCGTGACGTGCCGATTCCGTGCGTGACCATGACGGTTTTTCCGTTGCCGTTCGCGGGCGTGATCCACCACGCTGACAAGTCGATTCCGTCGGCGACGGGGATCGTCACCGGTTCGTATGGCACATCGGTCATCCACCATGACGACAAATCCGTGTCGGCCCACTTGTCCCAGCCGGGACCTTCGAAAGGCCCATTCCCGGGGCCGGGTGCAAAGAACTTCTCGGGCGAATTGCCCCGATCGTCGTCGTTGATTGCACAGGGAACCGCGGTCCCCGATGTGTACACATAATCTCCGACAGCGAGCCCCGCCCCCGCCACTACTGCAACTGTGACGCCGGCGGCGATTGACCATTTCGCGAGTGTCTTCATCGCTTGACAGTAGCACCGTCGCAACAAAAAGAACGGGGGCCGAAGCCCCCGTTCCCGTAAACCGTTTAGTGGTTGTGACCGGCGTGGTCGTCGTGATCGTGGTCGTCCGACCCGATTCCGTCGACAACGGCAGCGGTGGCGCCGGATGTGAACTCGGTGAGGTCGATCTCCTTGCCCTTCTGGTTGACGACCTTCGCCTTGGACAGCGCGACGGACAGGGCCTTCGAACGAGCGACCTCGCCGACCATCGCCGGGACCTGGCCGTTCGACGAGATGATCTGGATGAACTCGTTGATATCCATGCCGTACTGCTGGGCCGACTGCATCATGTAGTTGAGCAGTTCGTCCTGACCGACCTGGACCTCTTCCTTCTCGGCGAGCGAGTCGAGCAGAATCTGGGTGCGGAACGACTTCTCGGTCGACTCGGTGACTTCCTTGCGGTGCACGTCGTCGGCCTGGCGGTTCTCCTGTTCGAGGTGGCGTTCGACTTCCTGTTCGATCACGCCAGCGGGAACGGGAATGGTGACCTTCTCGATGAGAGCGTCGAGCAGAGCCTGACGTGCCTTCGCGCCGAGGTCGAACACCGAACGCTTCTCGAGCTGGGTGCGCAGGTCGGCACGCAGTTCACCGATGGTGTCGAACTGGCTAGCGACCTGGGCGAACTCGTCGTCCGCGTCGGGGATTTCGCGTTCCTTGACCGTCTGAACGGTGACAGAAACTTCGGCGTCTT
>JBEGTE010000111.1:0-3763 GCA_041179605.1 Actinomycetota bacterium
GATCGATGATGGGCAAGGGTTACCAGTCTGCGCAACGTTGAAGTTTTCAACTGTCAAACCGTTGGTGATCGCTGTTCCCTGCACAGTGGGCGCGGACATGTAAATGTCAACGCCAAAGTCGTCTGTGATGGCTGCGGACGGCGTTGCGAAAAGGGCGAGACCAGCTGCCGTAGTCGCGATGGAAAGCAAACGCACGGGAGAACCTTTCGAAGAGTTTTCAACACGCTACCATTCGAAAGATTATCCACGGAATGCTGTGATCTGTCCCTGGATGATGTGATTCAAAGCATCATGTTCCCATGAAGACATTTACCTCCCATGAACTTGAACGCGGTGCCGTCACCGCCGAATACGCAATTGCCACGGTCGCGGCCGCCGCATTTGCCGGGCTTCTCGCTATTGTCCTCAAAAGCGGGAGCGTTCAAGGACTCCTGTCGAACATCATCAGCAGTGCGCTCTCTGTCGTCATGCAGTGACCGCGGCACCTCCACCGCGGAACTCGCCATCGGAATCCCCGCGGTTCTTGGGATCGTCGGAATCGCGCTGGGGGCGATTCGGTGGGGGATGGACGGGGTGACCGCGACGAGTGTCGCCATCGAGTCTGCGTACTCCGTCACACGCGGTGAATCCCGGGATGACGTCCTCGATCGAGCTCAACAGGCACTTCCCGGCGCACGCTGGACGCTCAGCCACAGTGACGGTCAGGCGTGTGTGACAGCGATTGTCGACTCCCCAATTCCGCTCATCCCATCAACTTCGGTCACTCAGTGCGCAACCGAATAGAGACCGGTTCGGGTTCCGTCACCACGATTGCGGTGGTCGGAACCCTCGTGGCGCTGACCTGCGGGCTCCTCGCGGGGGTTTCCGTGATCACCACCACAACACAAGCGCTTCGCATCGCGGAAGGAAGAGCCGTCGCTGTAGCAACTCTTGTTTCCGAGGGAGAACGCGACCCGTGCGGACGAGAACCATTGCCCGTCGTCGATTGTTCGGTCAGCGGAACAACGGCAACGGTCACCGTCGAGGTGCGAGGCGCCCGAGCAGCGGCTACCGCGGGACCGCAACATTAACAAGACTGTGCCCCGACCGAACGGTCGGGGCACAGTCTGTAGTGCGTGTGTGCGATTAAAGCGAGCGTGCGTTGCGGCGACGTGCCACAACTGCAACTGCAATTCCGCTCACCAGCGCAAAGAGGCCGATGAGGCCTGTCGGCTGAGCGTCGACACCGGTGTCCGCGAGTGCGGCGGGCTCGGAACATCCTGCGGCCGACAGCGGCTCGGAGAAGTTCGAGTGAAGACCGTGGTCGTTGTTGTTCGAGTCGTAGTCGTTGACGATGAGGTACCAACCTTCGTACTGGCACCATCCGCCGTCGCCGTCCACCGCGTCAACCATGATCTGACTGTCAGCGCTGTCGAGGTATGCGGCACCACCTTCGGATGTCAGTCCGGCAACATCTTCGTTTGCAATCTGCCAGGTCAGCGTCAGCGCCGAAGTGTTCTGGTCGTAGTTCGCAACCGTAGAGCGCTGCCAGAACGTCACTGGAACACAGTCGCCCTGTTCAACGCCGTCAACGGGTCGAAGGTCCGTGGTGGGGCACATCCAGATGTCGAAGTAGTCGCCGTAAGGAGCCTCGCCGTCGTTGAACTCAATCGTCATGTATTCGCCCAGTGCGAAATCGCCCGAAAGGGTCATCGTGTCGGTGAGGTTAGGAAGCGTCAGAGTTCCGGTGATCCCCCAGTTCGCAGCGGTGACGCCCGAAGGGATTCCCGCAGCGAGAGTGGAATCAGCGCTGCGAGTTTCGAACTTTGCGCCCGCGTCAGACTGGAGGTCAGAGAACGTCTCGTTGTCGTCGATGAGCACAAAGAACGTGAGCGACAGAGTTCCGTTGGCGTTGACGGTACACGTTTCACTGGTGACCTCAAGTTCGTCGTAACCGTCATTTGTGCCGCTGGTCGGTGCGCACGAAGTCGACGTCGGGCCCCACGCAACAGCCGCAGGAGTTGTCCCGTCGTTTGTTCCGTCTCCGAGCGAGTAGATGTCGTTCCAGCCACGAGAGATGAGTCCCTCGCCGTAGTTGTGGCCGTATGCCCACAGGAAGTCGATGTTCGATCCGGTCGTGTTGGCGATGGTGTACGTCGTCGCCGACATCAGTCCGTTCGCGTAAATGTAGCTGTACATGTCCACTTCGAGACCTTCGAGGTCTGCGTTTGTCCATGCGTGAGGACAGTAATAGAGATCGGCTCCGCCGCTCAAAGCTGTGAGGTTAACGCGGCCGTTTCCCGATTCCCGCACACAGTTCACGGGATCGACCCAAGTTGCCCCGTTGTCGTCGGACAGTTTGAGCTCTGTGTTGTCGAGGCCGTCATTTTCTACGTCGCTTGGCCCGAAGGCGGATGCGTTAAAGCTCCAGTTGTAGCCGCTGTTATCGACGTCGGAGTTTGGTGAGGCGTTGGCAGCGGTAGCTGGCGCGATGCCCAGGAACATTGCTGCGATTGCCGCAACGAATTTCTTCTTCACGAAGATTCCTTTCGAAAGGGATGGGACGCAAGGAATTACGTCTAATGGATACTAGCAACCGGTCCAGTCACCATGGAAGCACCCGCTCAATCTGCGGAGGTTAATTTCGGCGACCTTTTCGCAGATTAATCGCGCGACGTGAGTCGTTGCGCGATGTATATCGGGACGATCGCGACGAGGATCATGACCACCGCAATGACGGCGACGATTGGAGCCTGATTGGGTCGGAACATGTTGTCCAGGATGAAGATCGGCAGAGTCTGAACCCCGTTGCCCGCTGTGAAGGTCGTGACGATGATTTCGTCGAACGACAAGGCGAACGACAACAAACCACCCGCGAATAGTGCCGAACGAATCTGCGGGAACGTGACCAGTCGGAAAGTTGTCCAGATCCCCGCTCCGAGGTCGCTCGACGCTTCTTCGAGCGACGTGCCAACGCGCTTGAGGCGCGCAAAAACGTTGTTGAACACGGTGACAACACAGAATGTGGCGTGAGCGACGATGATCGTTGCCCATCCCAATTGGACGTCCATGATGGTTTTGAAGGCGTTGTTTAGTGCGATACCGGTCACGATTCCGGGCAGTGCGATTGGGAGTACAACGAGAAGGTTGACCGTCGACTTGCCAAAGAATTCGAATCGCTGAAGGGCAAACGACAGCGCGGTACCGAGCAGCAGTGCGATGGCGGTTGACGCGAGGGCAACGACGATTGACGTCGAAATGGCGGCGAGAGCGCCTTCGTTCGTGAGTGCCCGACCCCACCATTCGGTCGTAAATCCGGGAGGCGGCCACGCCAAGGTGGAGCTGGTGGAGAAAGAGTTCGCGACGACGACCAAAATTGGCACGTAAATGAAGGACAGCACAGCGGCGGCGGCGAGCCAGAGTGCTGTGCGTGAAGCGAGTCCGATTTTCATGGCGCCTACAGGTTGCTCAATGCGCCGGTCCGTCGGACCGCCGCGAGGTAGATGAAGATGATGCTGATGGGGATGAACGCGATTGCCGCGGCAAGCGGAAGATTGTTTGCCGTTCCCACATTCGTGTAGACGAGTGAGCCGAGGGTTTGGGTCGCCCCGCCGACGATTTTCACCGCGATGTAGTCGCCGAGAGTGAGTGAGAACGAGAAGATGCTGCCCGCGATGATTCCCGGAGCGATCAGGGGCAACACGATTGTTCGGAAGGTGGTTGCCGTCCGTGCGCCGAGGTCACTCGATGCGTCGAGAAGGGAGTCGGGGACGCGTTCCATTGC
>JBEGTE010000112.1:0-3749 GCA_041179605.1 Actinomycetota bacterium
GTCGACAACTCCCGTGGTTGGGGCGTCAACGGCGAAACCATGGTTGTGGGCGGTGATCTCGATGCGACCGGTCTCCTTGTCAAGGACAGGTTGGTTGATACCTCGATGACCGTACTTGAGCTTGTATGTATCAAACCCGAGCGCGCGTCCTAGAAGCTGGTTGCCGAAACAGATTCCGAAGAAAGGAATTTTGCGTTCGAGGATGCCACGAAGGATTTCGACGTGGCGCGTCGATGCGCTGGGGTCCCCGGGTCCGTTCGAGTAGAACACCGCAACGGGGCTGATCGCGAGGATGTCGTCCAGTGTGGATGACTGCGGGATGACGTGAACCTCAAAACCTCGAGCAGCCAGGTGGTTGAGCGTCGCCTGTTTGACGCCGAGGTCGAGAACCGCGAGCGCGCCGAGCAAGCTTCCTTCGGCCGGAATGACGTAGGGCTCGTCAACGGACACGTTCCCCGACAGGTTCGAACCCGACATCTCGGGCGCCGCGGTAACGGCCGCGACGTAGTCCTCGGTGGAGCGCCCGTCGATGGGGAAGATTCCCGCGCGCATTGCTCCCGATTCGCGAATGATGCGGGTCAGGGCGCGCGTGTCAATGCCGGAAATCCCGACGACGCCCTGCTCGACGAGGTCGTCGGTCAGCGTGCGTTGTGAGCGGAAGTTCGACGGAACACGAGCGGGATCGCGGACGATGTATCCCTCTACCCAGATGCGACGAGACTCTTCGTCCTCGTCGTTCATCCCGGTGTTTCCGATGTGCGGTGCGGTCTGCACGACAATCTGACCGGCGTAAGACGGGTCCGTGAGCGTCTCTTGGTATCCGCTCATGCCGGTCTGGAACACGATCTCGCCCACCGATTCACCAACCGCTCCGTAAGCGTGGCCGTCGAAACGGCGCCCATCCTCGAGTACGAGTGTGGTCGTGTGCGTCATGCTGTCCTCACTTCGTCGACGACAGAGCCGTCGATGACTGTTTCCGTGCCCCGGAAAATCGTCGAAACGATTCTGCCGGGAAGTTCGATTCCACTGAACGGGGTGTTGTGTGAACCGCCGGCGAGCCGATCGGTTCCCCACGCCGAGCGGTGTGACGGATCGACCAGCGTGATGTTGGCTGGCGCTCCGACGGTGAGAGGCGCATCGTAGCCGGCGACCTGACCGATACGCGCTGGCGTGACTGAAAGCAATCGAGCAACATCAGTCCAGCCAATGAGTCCGGTGTCGACCAGCGTTGATTGAACGATGGGAAGAGCCGATTCGAGTCCGACCATCCCGAACGCCGCGTCGGACCAAGTGCAATCCTTCGTAGCCGACGTGTGCGGAGCGTGATCGGTCGCGACGATGTCGATGGTTCCGTCCGCGACTCCTGCACGGACCGCCTCAACGTCCTCGAGGGTGCGTAACGGCGGGTTCACCTTGAACAACGGTGAGTACCCGCGCGCGGACTCGTCCGTGAGGAGAAGGTGGTGCGGGGTGACCTCGGCAGTGACCGCAATCCCCCGCTTCTTCGCCCATCGAACGACGTCGACCGCGCCAGCAGTGGACAGGTGACAGACGTGCAGGCGTGCACCGACGGACTCGGCGAGCAGAACGTCGCGCGCGATGATCGAGTCTTCCGCGACGCGCGGCCAACCCCCAAGCCCGAGTTCCGCCGACACACGACCCTCGTTCATCTGCGAGCCCAACGTCAGCCGTGGATCCTGCGCGTGCTGGGCGATGACGCCCCCGAACGTCGACACGTACTCGAGAGCCCGACGCATGAGCAGCGAATCGCCGACACACTTGCCGTCGTCCGAGAAAACCGTGACCTTGGCACGGCTGGCTGCCATTGCGCCGATGTCCGCGAGTTGTTCACCATCGAGATTGCGCGTGACTGCACCGATGGGGCGGACCTCGACGTACCCGGCTTCGATTCCACGATCAAATACGCGCTCGACGACAGTGGCGGTATCCGCAACGGGAGATGTGTTTGCCATCGCGTGGACCGCGGTGAACCCGCCGGCCGCCGCAGCGCGCGAGCCGGAACGAATAGTTTCTGCGCCCTCGCCGCCCGGTTCGCGGAGGTGAGTGTGCAGATCGACGAGCCCGGGGAGCGCAACGAGTCCGTCAGCGGCAATTGTTCGGTCGGCCTTCGCCGACACGGCTCCAACCTCGGCGATGACACCCTCAACGACGAGAATGTCCGCCGATGTGTCGCCCAACAACTGGGCACCCGTGATGAGGATCGAGGTCATGATTCGGCTCCCGTCAGTGTGTAGAGAACAGCCATTCGCGCCGCGACCCCGTTAGCAACTTGCTCAGTCACAGTCGACTGTGGCGAATCGGCGACAGCACCCGCGATTTCAAGCCCACGGTTCATCGGTCCTGGGTGCATGACGATCGCAGAGTCCTTGAGGCGAGCGAGTCGCGCGGTGTTCATGCCCCAGAATCGCGAGTATTCGGATTCCGAGGGGAAGAATCCGCTCGACATTCGTTCCTTCTGAATTCGGAGGGTCATGACGACGTCGGGGTTCGACTCGATCGCCTCATCCACGGTCAACACGTTGGCGACGCCCCACTCGGAGATGTCTGCGGGCACGAGAGTCTTTGGGGCGGCGAGCGTGACGGTCGCGCCGAGAGTGTTGAGCAGCCACACGTTCGAACGTGCAACGCGCGAGTGCAGGATATCGCCGACAATCGTGACGGCAACACCGTCGAGTCCAGCGCCACGTGCATTCTCACCGCGAAGTCGCGACCGCATTGTGAATGCATCGAGCAGCGCTTGGGTGGGGTGCTCGTGTGTTCCGTCCCCGGCGTTGATGACGTGTGCGCCAATCCATCCCGACTCGGCCACAGTCTGCGCAACGCCTGAGTGCGAGTGGCGAAGCACGACGAAATCAGCGCCCATCGCCTCGAGTGTCTGCAGGGTGTCTTTGAGGCTTTCCCCCTTGGAAACGCTCGAACCGGCCGACGTGAAGGTCGACACATCGGCAGACAACGCGAGGGCGGCCGCCTCGAACGACAGTCGCGTGCGCGTCGAATCTTCGAAGAAGACGTTCGCGACGGTCTTGCCGCGCAAGGTCGGAAGTTTCTTGACGTCGCGACCGCGAACGTCGACCATGTCGGCGGTGGTGTCGAGGAGCGCGATTGCGTCCTCGCGAGTGAGGTCTTTCGTTGAAATCAGGTGCTTCACGCGATGCTCACCTCGTCGGTTCCATCGATCTCCGTCAGGCTCACGTTGACGCGTTCGTCCACTGCAGACGGCAGGTTCTTGCCAACGAAGTCGGCGCGGATGGGAAGTTCGCGGTGGCCGCGGTCGACGAGAACAGCGAAGCGAACGACGTCGGGACGACCGAGTGCGGTGATCGCGTCGAGAGCCGCGCGAACCGTTCGACCCGAGTACAGGACGTCGTCGACGAGGATGACGGTGGTGTTGTCAATACCGGAAGCTGGAATATCGGTCGGGGCTGTCGCCCGCGTCGACTTCTGTTGGATGTCGTCTCGGTACATCGTCACATCGAGCGTTCCGACCTCAATGTGCTGCGGTTCAATTCGAGAGACGATGTCGGCAAGACGCTTGGCGAGGAACACGCCGCGCGTGGGGATGCCGAGGAATACAAGGCCAGTTCGCCCACGCTGAGATTCGACGATTTCATGACCAATACGAGTCAAGGCCCGGTCGATATCGGGCTTGGTGAGGACGATACGCGCCACTACACCCTTCCTTTCCGCCTCACAGGACGCTTTTAAAGGATCTGGTTGATGTCTAGATT
>JBEGTE010000113.1:0-3732 GCA_041179605.1 Actinomycetota bacterium
ACGATCGGCTGGTGCAGGTGAACCGGCTCGGACTCGCGGTGGGTGCGACGCTCCTGGCGCTTCTTGTAGGTGATGTTCAGGGTTTCAACAACGACCGAGAACGCCATCGGTCCGTAGATGAAGGCTTTATCAAGGTGCGCACCAAATCCTTCGGCAATGAGGGCGGCGCCAATCAGTACCAAGAACGACAGCGCCAGCATCTTGACGGTGGGGTGGCGCTCAACGAAACCACTGACCGACTTCGCCGCGAACACCATCACGACGGATGAGACGACCACGGCGACGACCATGATCCACAGTTGGTCGGTCATGCCGACCGCGGTGATGACTCCGTCGATCGAGAACACGACGTCGAGAATCAGAATCTGACCGATGATCGACATGAATGCCTTGGACCCACCGGCCGGCGCATTGTCTTCACCTTCGATTCCTTCCAGTTTTTGGTGAATTTCGTGTGTCGCTTTGTAGACCAGGAAGATTCCACCGGCCAGCAGGATGAGGTCGTGTCCCGAGAAGCCGATGTCACCAATTACGAAAAGGTCGGTGTCGAGGGTCATGATCCACGCGGCTGCGACAAGGAGTGCGAGCCTAGTGACGAGAGCGATGGAGAGACCTGTGAGCTGAGCGCGGTTGCGCTGCTCGGGCGGGAGTTTGCCGGTGAGGATTGCGATGAAAATGACGTTGTCGATGCCGAGAACGATTTCGAGGATTGTCAGGGTGAGAAGGGCCAGCCAAACATCGGGGCTTGCGAGCATTTCCAACATGTTTTCATCCTATGCGAGAGGCGTAAACTGAATGTCACCACGGGAGCTCGTCAGGGCTGAGAGGGAGCGTCGCTCCGACCGTCGAACCTCATCGGGTAATGCCGAAGAGGAAGGCAGGTACACACCCGTGCACGAACGAAAGTGCACTACACATGAAAACAGTTTTTCGACCATGGCGGACCGTTGATCTGGTCGTTGCCGCCGTGCTCGGTGTCACCGCCGGCGTGTTGTTCACGGCGTGGAACGCGGTCTATGCGCCGTTGAGCATTCCGATCGGCGCTCTAACCCCCGGTCTCGTCGCACTGCTCGACGGTGTGTGGTTGACGGGTGGTTTGCTGGTCGGGCTCATCATTCGTCGACCCGGTGCCGCGATTTTTGGCGAAACCGTTGCGGCGCTCGTTTCGGCTGCGATCGGAAACCAGTGGGGCTACACCGTGCTGTTGACCGGGTTGGCGCAGGGTCTCGCGATCGAAATCGGACTTCTCCTCTGGGCGTACCGTGGTTCGCTGTGGGGATCTGCTGTGACGGCCGGCGCCATCGGCGGACTGGTGCAGGGTGCAATCGAGGTCGCGTACTGGTATCCGGGAACCGACTCCACCTTCGTCGCCATCTACGTTTCGAGTGCCGTCACGTCGGGTGTTGTGTTGGGTGCCGGACTCTCGGCCGCACTTGTCACTGTTCTCGCCAAGACGGGGATTCTCGCCAACTTCGGACGCTGACATGTCCGCCGCACTCATCGAATTTGACGATTGGTCCATCTGGCTTGCCGGGGCTGATGATTCGGCGCTTCGGAATGTGTCCCTGCGGATCAGGCCTGGCGAGCGTGTCCTAATCACGGGCCCGAGCGGTGGAGGAAAGTCCACATTGCTTCGCGCGATGGCAGGGCTGCACGACACCGACTCGACACACCAATCGGGGGAACTCAAACGTGACGTCACAACCGTCGGTTTCGTGGGGCAGGAGCCCGACGAACAAATCCTCTTCCCGACGGTCGGCGAAGAACTCGAATTCGTTGCCGAAACCACAGTGTCGACAACGGCCAAAGTTCGACGACGTGTCGGTGAGGCGTTGAAGGCCACTGGAATCTCGCAATCGCGACGCCACCCGACCGCTAACCTCTCCGGCGGCGAGAAGCAACGACTTGCGATCGCCAGTGCCCTCGCCGGAAAGCCCCCCGTCATTCTCTTGGATGAACCCACGGCAAGCCTCGACGAACGTTCGACGGAGTTGGTCGTCGATGCCGTTGCCCGAGTAGCCGACAAGCGCGAAGTAGCCATCGTGCTCGTCGAACACCACATCGACGTGTGGCATTCGTTCGTCGACAGATTGATTGTCGTTGCGGATGGCCGAATCGTCGCCGACGGAAAAATCGACGACGTCCTGTCGAAGAAGCGCTCGATGCTCATCGCGCTCGGTGTGTGGGTGCCTGGTCACGTCACCGTGCCGAAGCCCACGCCTCCGAAGCGCAACGCCGGGGTAGTCCTGACCGCACGTGGGATTTCAGGTCGACGTTCCGCTCGTAGCGGTCGCGTTGTAGTTCCCGATTTTGATTTAGCGGAGGGCGAGGTCATCGCACTCGTCGGCTCGAACGGCTCGGGAAAATCAACGGCTTTACGCATCCTCGGCGGACTACTCGAACCCGACAAGGGAAACGTTCGGTACACGGGAATCGACACCGCTCCCCACCGACTGAGACCAGCTGAACTCGTCGAATTGGTTTCGTCCGTCGTGCAAAACCCCGCTTACGGATTCGGTTCAGGTCGTGTGAACGACGAAGCACCGGCGCACGAGCGTGCGGCGGTGGGGCTGAAAGGGTTGGACTCGAGGCATCCGCAAAGCCTTTCCGGTGGCGAGAGGCGTCGGCTCGGTCTCGCGTCGGCGCTGTCGCGTCATCCGCGGGTCTTGTTCCTTGATGAGCCGTCGTTCGGCCAAGACGCCAATTCGTGGCTCGACCTCATCGAGAGACTGCGCGATTTCCTCGCCGGCCGTGGTGCGATTGTTGTCGCAACGCACGACGACAAATTTGTCAAGGCGATGGCACATCGTGTCATCCGCATCGGCGGTGAATCGCGATGAGTTCACGCCGACCCCATTCCCTCGCCCTCGTGTTCGCCAGCGCGGTTCCCGCAGTGACTGTCGTATGGACTGTCGACCCTCTGACCCCGGCCCTCATCGGTATCGCCGTCGTCACCGCGATTTTGTCGGTCATCAAACGCCCGCGTATCCCGTGGGGGCGAATCGGAATTGTGACTGTGACCGCGGCCATCATGAGCATCACGTCGTTCCTGTATGCGAACGAATCGGGTTCGATTTATGCCGAATGGGGGCTCATCACCATCAGCGACGGATCTTTCGACGTCGCACTTGCGTCGTTTTTTCGCATTCTCGCAATCGGAATCCCCGCCGCACTCATCCTCACCGAAGTGGAACCGCACGAGTTCATCGCGACCACTGTGGTGCGCCGAGTCGTGCCGCAACGTGCGGCCCTCGCCGCGCTCATCGCCCTTCGGCTCGCGCCCGTGATCGCCGCCGACCTAATGGAAACCCGTGTCGCGCGTCGAGCGGCCGGTTTGACTACCCGATTCGATGCGCTCGTCGTGACCACTCTGGTCATTGCGATTCGACGTGCTATTCGAATGAGCGAAATCGCGGAGGTGCGAGGGTTTTCTGCGCCGGATCGTGTCTGGACGTCATACCGTACTTTTGGACGCAAGGACTGGGCACTCGTAGGGATCGCGCTGGGGTCCGCCGGACTGGCGCTCCTGATTACTGCTGCATCGGGGGCGTGGAACAGTGCCATCTAGCGTTCCCCACATCATCCTCATCGATGGACAGAGCGGCGTCGGAAAGACGACGTTGTCGTTGTTGATGGCGGACGCGCTGGGCGCGACCGTCATCCACCTCGACGACGTCTATCCGGGTTGGGACGGCCTCGCAGTTGGTCGAGACGCGGTCATCGATGGCGTGA
>JBEGTE010000114.1:0-4525 GCA_041179605.1 Actinomycetota bacterium
CTGCGGTTAGCGAATACGAGCCAACAGGCAGGTCACCGGCAATGTCGGAGTCAACGACGACGACGTGCGTTCCAAGCGCCAATGCCTCCGTCACCGTCATCCCCTGGGTTTCGAACCCGTTCGATGATTGAACGAGAACGTCGGCGTCCGCAATGACATGCATCGTCTCCTCGTAGGGAAGTGCGCCACGGAACTCTACGAAATCGGGCGCCGTCGCCTCCGTTTGTCCACGGAGTGCGCCGTCGCCGACCATGGTCACCGACATCGACTCGGTTGTCAGCGCGAGCGCGCGGCAGAACTCGATGAGTCGCTTCTCGGGGCTGAATCGACCGACCCACGCGACACGCAACGCCGTGGTGTCGAAGGACTTGTGATCGATTCGCTCGAGCACATCATCATCGACGCCGGTGGGTATGACGGTGATATCCGCTCCCGACGCGGTGCGCACCCCCTTCGACGCCAACAACCGAGCGAAGTGGTGCGATGGAGCGATGATGACGTCTGCTTGTGCACCGAACTGGGCGAGATATTCGAAGGCCCCGCGTGGACGATGACGAAACCGGTCCCCCAGCGACCATCTCTGCCACTGCCCCAGCATCGCGTAGAAGAGCGCCGGAAACGGCATCGACCCGTCGACACCCACATCGAGTCGGTGGTGCATGGTGTGAACGAGGGGAATTCCGCGCTGCCGTGCATATCGATACCCGAATGCGGCGCCCCAAAAGTCGGACTGCACGTGAACGACGTCGACGGGCGGGCGCTTCGCGAGCCCCTCCTCAATCAATCGCATGTGCCGATTCGTTGGCCATAGCCAGGTGTATTCCTTGACGGTCGGCACTGCGAACGAGGGAAGATCGATGAATTTCGGGTCTACGAGTGGACCGTTTCGAAGTGCCGGAGACACAAACGTGACTGTATGGCCGGCTCGTTCCAGAAATTTCGTGGGGGTGTTGCTCGCAGAAAATGGCGATGTGCATCGTTCCGCAAGTCTACTGAGCGAGAGGAGAGAGTGTCCCGCGACGAGACTGTGTCCAAGAACGAATTCACACCCACCGTGAAGTCGATATCGTCGCGGGACCGATCCGCCCACTAGCGAGCAGACGCATCGTGGCCGAGGCCACCTCTTCACTTTATGAAACCCGTGCCCCACCACGAAAGGGACTTTTGGCACTATTTCCACGCAACTTACGTATTGCATATGAATCCGACGGTGCGAAGATGGGCACAGCCCTTCTTTTACGATTGGAACTTCACATGGCTTCTCCCGCTGTCCTCATCGTCGTCGACGTTCAAAACGGTTTCCTCGACCCGTACTGGGGTCCCTCGAACAACCCAGCCTGTGAAGACAACGTGCGCGCACTTCTCGCCCACTGGCGCGCGAACGACTGGCCGATTGTGCTCGTTCAGCACGATTCCACATCTCCCACCTCCCCCCTTCGCCCTGGACAGCCCGGCCACGACCTACAACCGGGTGTCGACGGCGAAGCGGCACTTCGTATTCACAAGACCGTGAATTCGGCGTTCTACGGGACTCCGAACCTCGAGGAATGGCTCACCGCAAACAAATACACCGAGCTCGTCGTTTGCGGAATCATGACCAATTTCTGCTGTGAAACCACCGCGCGAATGGGTGGCAATCTGGGGTACTCAGTCACGTTTGCGCTTGACGCCACCCGAACCTTTGACCACGAGGCAATAGACGGTTCGATCATCCCAGCCGAGACGATTTACAACGTCACCGCCGCAAACCTCAACGGCGAATTTGCGACCGTCTTGTCGACCGAGCAGGTTATCGCTCGCGCATAGGCACCCATTCATTCGGGCACGAAACACATAGACTCGCTGTAGCCCGAAGGAGTGACCATGGCCGCAAAACGCGCAATGAGCGCCGCCGAACTTGTACCCGGAGTGATCGAACAAATCGAGGCGATTAAGTCCACCTACGGCCAGTGGGACGTCCATCCTTCACTGCACGTCGACCCCGACAAGGTTCAGTCGGTGTTTGCCGAACTCGCCGAACGGCTGGACGACAACTTCCCCTTCTTTCACCCGCAATACGCGGGTCAGATGCTCAAGCCCCCGCACCCCGTCGCCATCGCCGCGTACACCGCGACAATGATGCTCAATCCCAACAACCACTCCATCGACGGCGGCAAAGCCACCACAATGATGGAGCGCGAAGTGCTCGAGCAACTCGTCGAGATGTTCGGGTACAACGAGGACTACCTCGGTCACCTCACATGGAGCGGAACAACGGCGAACCTCGAGGCACTGTGGATTGGGCGCGAAATTCGCCCGAACAAATCGATCGCGCACAGCAAGGACTCGCACTACACACACTCGCGCATGGGCGAAGTTCTCGGCATCCCCACGATTTCCATCCCGACGGACGACCGCGGTCGAATGGATCTCGGCGCACTCGAGACGGTTCTCAAGACCGGTCGAATCGGAACTGTTGTCGCGACGCTGGGAACGACCGGACTCGGCGCCGTCGACCCGCTCGCGGACATCATCCCGCTTGCGCGCCAGTACGACGCTCGCGTGCACGTCGACACCGCATACGGCGGATTCTTTACGCTCATTCCGGACGAGCTTGATGAGGAGACCGCCCGCCACTACGCTGCCATCCCGCTCAGCGACTCAATCGTCGTTGACCCACACAAACATGGGCTTCAGCCTTACGGGTGTGGCGCGGTGCTGTTCAATGACCAGTCGATTATCGAATACTACAAACACGATTCGCCCTACACCTACTTCGCCAGCAGGGACCGCCACTTTGGCGAGATTCAACTCGAATGTTCGCGTGCGGGCGCATCCGCGGCGGCCCTGTGGGCGACGCTGAAGGTGTTCCCGCTCAACCGCGGTGGACTGGGCGAAGTGATCGCGCCGGGACGCCGCGCTGCGAAGTTGTGGCACTCCCTCGTCAGCGAATCAGAGATTCTGCGCCCGTACCAGGAGCCTGAGCTGGACATCTTCGCGTACCTTCCCCAGGTTCATTCAATGAGTGAGTTGGACCGCGTCTCGCACGCAATCTTTGAGATGGCGGCCGAGCCAGATCGTCCGCAACAGACTCACCTCGCAACCTACGTGGTGACACCGTCATTGTTACAGAACCGCGGAATTCGCCTCAACGAGGACGCCGCGAGCGCGCGCATCATGCGGAGCGTGCTCATGAAGCCCGAACACGAACCTCTCGTTCCCGAAATGCACCACCACGTCGAGATGTGGTCGGCACGAGCGATTGATCGTGAACTGGGCCTCGGTTGAAAACCGAATAGTAGGGCGTGCGGGACTTGAACCCGCGACCGACGGAT
Source organism: Actinomycetota bacterium (assembly GCA_041179605.1). GTDB lineage: Bacteria > Actinomycetota > Actinomycetes > Actinomycetales > Microbacteriaceae > MWH-TA3. The sequence goes on from JBEGTE010000114.1 coordinate 3,315, forward strand.
TATGAGTCCGCTGCTCTAACCGGCTGAGCTAACGCCCCCAGCAACTCCAGACTATCCGTGTTGCGGTTGAGTAGTCTGAACATGGAGGTCAGACATGTCAGTTCCCACAATCCACACCGATGCGGCTCACGTTGAGCTATCAGCACCCACCGCCAAGAAGACGTCACTCGACGGTCAACTGGAATCCTTTGTCGACGTCTGGGTGTCCCCTGACGGTCGTGTCGAAGCCGGCGTGTGGGAATGCTCGGCGGGGACATTCACCGCAACACGCGACGGATATGACGAGGTGTGCACAATCGTCTCGGGCACCGCGACAGTGACCGATTCGAACGGGGAAGTCAGCGAACTTGTGCCGGGTTCCGTTTTCGTCACGCCAGCTGGGTGGAGTGGCACGTGGGTTCTGCACACCGTTTTGCGTAAGACTTACGTCATTCGCAACCACACGGTTTAGTGGGTGTTGGCCTCTTCGCCCTGCAACCAGTCGGCGATAATCGCGGCCGCAGAGGCAAAAATCCCAACACCGAAAACCATTAATGCGGAGCCGACAATGCGTCCCTCGGTCGTGATCGGCGTGATGTCACCGAAACCTACCGTTGAGACGGTGACCATCGCCCACCACAGAGCATCCTCGAGTTGATCTGGACCCCACCCTTCAGCGTCCATGAACGCGATTGCGGCGATAAAGACTGCCATCGGCAACAGTGCGACTGTGTAGGCAGCGAGTCGCTGTGAACGAGAACGCACCAACTTTGCGAAACGCTTGAGTCCGATTACCGGTCGAATCGCGCGGGCAGCGCGGAATTGCGGAACGAGAACCGCAAGAATTTCGAGCCAGTTGTTGAGCAAGAACTTCGGCAACGAATCGGCGACGAGGAAACGTAACAGGACATCGACCGCGAAAATCCCCCAAAAAACATAGTCAATTGCGAGGGCGACGGGGTTGGGATACAACACGACGATTGCGTAAACGATGACATAGGCGACGCCGATGATGGCCATCGGAATGTCCATGAAATCAACGACTCGCGAGATGGCCGCGTGCGTCTTTGACACAACGGTCGGCTCTGTCACCGGGATTTCGGCCTTTGTCGCTTTCGCGGCCGCGTTCACGCGCGCTGACGCACGACGGTTTTTGCGCTGTGCATCCATGAAAAGAGTGAGCAACATGGTCAAACTCCTCGGTAAATATCTTCGAAGCGGTCAAGGGTGGT
>JBEGTE010000115.1:0-3600 GCA_041179605.1 Actinomycetota bacterium
AAGCAATCTCTCGATGCGTTGATCGAACGAGCCGACGTCGTCATCGAAAACTTCAAGGTCGGGACACTGACCCGATTGGGATTTTCTGAGGCGCGAATTCGCGAATTGAACCCGCGAGTGGTTCTGTTGTCCATTACGGGGTTCGGGCACGACGGACCGGAGGCCGAACGTGCCGGCTATGACCAGATCGCTCAGGGCGAGGCCGGTCTCATGTCCGTCACTGGTTCTGGCGCCGACGATCCGCAACGTGTGGGGGTTCCGATCTCGGACGTGCTCGCCGGACTGTATGGCGCATTCGGAATCGTCTCGGCGCTGTTTGATCGAGAGCGAACAGGTGTCGGTACTACCGTTCGAACGTCATTGCTGGCCGCAACTGTCGGAGCGCATGTCTATCAGGGGACTGCGCAGACAGTGGGAAAAGTGACTGGGCAGCCGCGGGGAAATCATCACCCTTCTCTCGCGCCGTACGGGCTGTTTCACGCATCGGACGGTCCAATTCAGATCGCGGTGGGTACTGAAAATCAGTGGGCGGCGTTGTGTGCCGTTCTCGGCATCGAACAGGCCGAGAAGTTCTCGACGAATAGCCTTCGCGTGACGCGCCATGCCGAATTGGTCGAGACCCTGACGGCGGCGATGGCGACTCGCACGTCCGCAGATGTGCTCGCCGAACTGGAGAAGGCGGGGGTTCCCGCTGGCAAAATTCGCAACATGGCCGAAGTGTACGAATGGGAACAGACGCGCTCGCAGGGCTTAGTTGTCGACGTCGACCACCAGACTCTGGGTCCCATCCAAATCCCCGGCCCGGCACTGCGGTGGTTCGACGGCCAGGGCGAGATCACACCCACCCGACACCTCGCACCACCGACTCTCGGTCAGCACACCGATTCGGTGCTCGCATGGCTGAGTGAATAGGAACGCTGCGTGGCACGGCGAGTCCCGACTCTGGAAGTGGCAATCGACGAGGGCCGCGGTCCGATCGTCGTGCTGTTGCACGGGATCGCTTCGACCGCGGTGACCTTTGAAAAACTTGTACCGATGCTGACGCCCAACCACCGTGTGATCGCACTGAACCTTCTCGGGTGTGGGAACTCCCCGGCACCCGCCGAACTCGAGTACACCGTCGACGATCACGTCGAAGCGGTCAGGCGGACGCTCATCAAGCTGCGCGTCTGGCGTCCCTTCACCCTGGTCGGTCACTCGATGGGCGGACTCATCGCCGCTCGCTTCGCGAGTATTTACGGCAAGTGGGTCAAGCGAGCTATTCTCGCCGGTGCACCGATTTATCCTCCAGTGCAGACCGTCATCAACCCCGTCGATCGCGCACAGCTCGGTGTCTATCAGGCGTTTTACGACTACCTCAAGGCGAATCCTCAGTTCACCAGCCTCACCGCGGGAGCGCTGAACGCGCTGTCGCCCATCAAGAACGTCATCCAGGTCACCGAGCGAGGCTGGGAAGCGACAAAGCGCTCAATGACCAACGTCATCCAGGGCCAGTCAACGCTGACCGACCTGACGCTCGTGTCGTCACCCGTTGAGTTGGTCTACGGGACGCTCGACCCGTTCCTCTCCAAAGTCGGCACCGATGCGGCTTCTCGAATCGCGAACGTCACCGCCCATCCCGTTGATTTGGTCGACCACGTTATCCGTCCGCCCATGGCGACGGTCATCGCGAAGCTTGTCTAGGAATCCAGCCAATGCGATAGCGCGTCGCAGAACTCAACCGGCTTGTCGCGGTGAACGTTGTGGCCGGCGCCCGCAATCGTCACGTGTGTGACAAGCGGGTTGCGTGACTCGATGAACTCGGAGGTCTCGTCGGTGTACCGAGCCATGACGGCCGGGTCACCCTGAATCACGAGAGTCGGAACGGTGAGATGGATGGCGCCGTCGATGACGTCCCAGTCGGGGTTGTCATCGCAGGATCGAGCCAACGCATCCGGGTCTGCCGCGCGCCCCGCGGCCACGGACGACTCAACATCGCGAATGTCCCAGTGCGGGTTTGCTGCCGCCTGCGACTCGACGGTGAGGTTCGCATTGTTAAACAGTTGGCGAGCGCGGATCTCGGCGCGATCGTGTTCGTTGGCGATGAGAGCAGGGTCGACGAGGACGAGTCGCCGCGCCCAGTCGGGGGTTTCGGCCGCCGCGTGGACGACGCTTGCTCCACCAATCGAATGACCAAGCACAAGGTCCCACGGACCCGAGTGAGGAACGTGCAACAGGTCAATCGCGTAATCCTCGATGCGGTACCTATCCGCTCGCGGAGCACCGCCGTGACCGCGCTGATCGACGGCGACCGCGAACCAGCCTTCGTGCGCAAGGCATTCACCGATTCGCCACATCGTCTTCGCGTCGCTGCCCAGCCCGTGTACGAGCAGCGCGAGCCGAGACGCTTTCTCGTCGCCCCACGTGATGGTTGGCAGTTCAACGGAAGTCATGCCACCACCGTAGCGGCTTACGACAGTCGACTACGAGTGGGCCGAGAGGTGCCGCAGGTCGGGCATTTTGCGCACAAAAATGGCTGGCACGAGTGCGCCGAGTCCTGCAAACAAAGCCGCGAGGGCGAAACCGCCCGTACCGCCCCAGAAGTCGATGACGAACCCCGCCACGGCGCTGGCGATTGCGCCACCGAGGACCCAGCCGGTTCCCAACCATCCGAGGCTTTCCGGCAAGTCACCCGGCTCGACCGATTCGGTCGCGACCGCGTATTGAACCGTCATCGCGGGCGCAACACCGAGCCCCGCAAACAAGAGCGCGGCGGTCAGCAGAATCGGATCGGTTGTCAGAATCGCCAGCGATGCGCCGAAACCAACGAACGCGAGTCTGCGCGGTAGCGACCAGGGCCCCATGGGGGTGTGACCCATGATGAGTCCGCCGATCAGCGAGGTTGCAGCCCACAGCCCGAGGATGATGCCGGCGGGTGAGTCCTTTTCACTGCCGAATGTGGCGACGGTGGCGGCTTCAATTGCCGAGAACGAACCGACGATGAGCAATCCGCTGATGACGACGATGAGAACCGGCGGCTTCCTCAGAACCGCACCCATCTTTCCTGTTGATTGGGGGAGCGTGACGGCTCGAACCGCGGGACGGGTGAGGAACCAGACACCGCCGACACCTCCGAATACCGCCGCGGCGAGAACACCGTACGCGCTGCCCACCTGTGTCGCCACCGCCACGGTGATGACTGGCCCCAGAATCCAGATGAGTTCCTGGATGCTCGCGTCGAGCGACTGCAGGCTCTGTATCTGACCTCGCGACACAATCGTCGGGTAGACGGCTCGTGCAGCGGGTTGAATCGTGGGCAGGGTGAACCCGACGAGGAACCCGAGCGGGATGTGAATCTGCGGTGTCACGGGAATGAGCGCCAAGGCGACGATGCTCGTCATTGAGATGATCAGCATGATGCCGAGCACCGGTCGAATCCCGTATCGGCTCATCCAGCGGGTGGCGATGGGGCTGACGATTGCCTGGCCCGTGGCTTCAGCCGCGAGGACGAGTCCCGCGATTGCGTATCGACCGGTTTGTTGTTGAACGTGTATGAGTAGCCCGAGCGCCAGCATTCCGCCGGGGAACCGGGCAATGAGTTGCGAGGCCACAACCGACATC
>JBEGTE010000116.1:0-3484 GCA_041179605.1 Actinomycetota bacterium
AGGTTGAGCGGGCTGGACGCCTTGTCGGTGGACAGTGCAACAACGCGCTTCACGCCGGCGTCGATGGACGCGTCGATGACGTTCTGCGAACCGAGGATGTTGGTCTGGATGAACTCGAACGGGTTGTATTCGGCGGTGTCGACCTGCTTGAGGGCGGCCGCGTGAACAACGTAGTCAACGCCGTGGAACGCGCGTGCGAGACGGCGGGTGTCGCGGATGTCGCCGAGGAAGTAGCGAAGACGCGGGTCGTCGTTGAACATCTTGCGCAGTTCGTACTGCTTCAACTCGTCACGCGACAGGATGATGAGTCGCTCGGGGTCGAGGTTCTTCAGTGCGTAGTCGATGAACGCCTTACCGAACGAACCGGTACCACCGGTGATGAGAATCGACGAGTGCTTTAAGATTGAATCAGCCAACATTCCTCCAATAAACGTGTGTCCCACACCGACGAAAATCTCTCCGAAGGCGAGCCGTGAAACAACAATCCGCGTTAGTAATCTTACAGGCACGCATGTCGTCGACTCGGTTGCCGGGCAAGGTGTTCCGCGAAATCAAGGGCGAACCGATGGTCATGCACCAGATTGCGCGCATCCGCCAGATGGCAACTTTGTCCGAGGTCGTTGTCGCCACGTCGGTTGAATCGTCCGACGACGAACTGGCCGAATTCCTCACCGAACACGGTGTCGCGGTGTTCCGCGGACCGCTGAACGACGTCGCTGCGCGATTTCTCGGTGCGATGGATGAACACCCGGCCGAGGTCGTCGTTCGACTCACCGCCGATTGCCCGCTGATTGATCCTGACGTCGTCGATGCCGTCGTCCTTCGCCACCTCGAATCGGGCGCCGATTACACGTCCAACGTCATCGACCGCACGTATCCACGCGGTCTCGACTGCGAGGCGTTCACGCCGAACGTGCTGCGCGACCTGTACGACAGTGGGATGACGGACTACGAAAAGGAACACGTCACAGTCGGGATTTACAGCCGACCGGAGAAGTACCGACTCGAAAACGTCGCGGGCGAGGTCGACCTCAGTGATTTGCGCTGGACCGTGGACACCCCGGAGGACTTTGAGTTTGCGAAGTGGGTCTACGACAACCTGGAAGGGTCGCTGTTCACGACCGCGGACATTCTCGCGCTGCTTGAGGCGAACCCCGACAAGAATCACCTCGAGCCGGCCTGACATGCGAATCGCGTTCCGTGCCGACGGCAGCCCGACGATGGGCACCGGTCACGTCATGCGATGCGTGACGCTGGCGGCTGCGGCGCGAGAACTCGGGCACGACCCGATGCTCGTCATCAACGCAACCGGCGTCGAATGGCTTGAGGATTACATCTCCGAGACGGGTTTGCCCGTCACCCGTGTCAATGCGAACGAACTGACCGTCGACCAGTTCGCGGGCTTTGATCCGGACCGCGTTCTGATTGATTCGTACGTGTATTCGGACGCCGCCATCGAGTCGGTGGCGAAAACGGTACGGACCGCGGTGATTGTCGACTTCAACACGAGGACCGCAGCGGCTGCGATGTACATCGACCCGAACCTGGGTGGCATTGCGCGGGAACCGCACACCGCCGAATGGCTGGTGGGTTCGGATTACGCGATGATTCGCCCGGCGATTCTCGAACAGCGCGCCGACGAGGGCCACCGCTTTGATGAGCAACAACCCCACGTGCTGGTGTTCGTTGGCGGTTCTGACCCACTCGGGCTGACGACTACCGTCGTTCGTGCCGTCGCCACCGAAGTCCCCGGTGCCACGATCACCGCGGTGGGTGGCGAGTCGGTGCGCGCCGAACTGGATGCCGACACCATCGCCGACCACGTCACCGTCGTCTCCCCCGGCCAGCAACTCCCACGATTGATGGGTGACGCGGATGTGATTGTCTGTGCCGCCGGAACGAGCGCGTGGGACGTCAGCGCCATCGGCACTCCGGCGGTTTTCCTGGGAATCGTCGACAACCAGATGGTGTCGGTCGAGCAGATTCGCCAACACGACCTCGGCCCGGTGATTGATGCCCGCGGGATGTCCGCCGAGGAACTGGGCTCAGAGGTTCGAGCGGGTGTGCGTGAGATCCTCAGTGATTCCCAGTTGCGGGCCGAGCGCGTAAATCGCATGACCAACTTGTTTGACGGACGTGGTGCCGAACGAATCGTCACCGCGCTCTGCGGCGACTAGGACCGAGCGAAGGCGGCGAGGTCGCGGCGGACAACCGCGAGCGTCTCGTCGATGCAAACCTGGCGGGTCTGCCAGAAGCGCGGCACATCCGGGGCCACGATCGTTGAATTCGCGGTGAGGATGTCCTTGCGACGAACCCCGCCGAGTGTGCGGAGGTAGAAGTTCTCCGGCGAGTGGCCGAGCAGCCAGATCGGACAACCGAGAGCGGCGGCGAATTCGATGGGGAACGTCGAGAGACCGACAACTAGGTCGAGAGTGCCGACCAGCTCGCTAATTCCCTCGAAGTCGTTGTAAAGGTCGACGTCGGGCTGTTCGACGCCGTGAGCGTCGAGATAGGCGCGTTCCTCGTCGGTGAGCATGTGTTGCAGGGACACGAACTCGACGTCGTCCTGGTCAAACAGTGGCTTGATGTCTTCGAACGAGAGGTACATGAGTCCGCGGAATCCGCGTGTGAGGTGGCTGCGCCACAAAATGCCGACGCGCTTCTTTGCATTCTTCGGGCGCGGGACAGGCTTTGACCCGTTCGTCAGATAACCGCCCTCGCGCAGGTCGTAGTCGTGATTCGCCAGACGGCGGCCGACGAAGTTCTGCGTCATCGTGATGATCGTCTCGGGGTTGAGCATCAAGTCACGAACCGCATCTGGCAAATAATTCGCAAGAATCGCGGGAACTTCCTTGATTGGGTCCTCGCGCTTGTCGTCGAGGAACCCCGGCTTGTCGCGACGCGCGTAGGGCACGAACGTGATGTCGGGGAACGACGACCGGAAAATGTTGAGAAGCCTTGGGTCGCACACGATGGTGACGTGCTTGAACTGCGATGCGAGTTCACTGAAGTGGTACGCCTCGCGGACCTCGTCGCCGACGCCAAAACGGGCGAACGCGAGCAGTTCGCGCGTCTTATCGGGTGCCGGGAAACGCGAGAAGTCGTACCAGCGGTCGCCGAAGAACTCTTGGACTTCGAGCCAGACGCGGCTGAGCGTCGCGAGCGGGATGCGCTCGTGGTTGCCCGTCCACTGTCGTGACGTCATCAAAGTTCCGTCGGCACGGCGTTGGTCGAGAACCGGTCGGCCCGACTGGTACACGCCTCGGCCGATTTCGCGGCGCAGACTCTTGACGCGGTCCAGTTCGCCGGTCGCGCGAACGCTGACCCACTGCAATCCGGTCCAGCCGCGTGGGTTGCCAGGGTCTTGTCGCAGAATCGATTCGAAACCGATCATCGCCGTCGCGTGCTCGTCCTTCATGAGGTTGAGGTAGGCGCGCGCGTAGGTGATGTCGAGAAGCGTGTCGGACACGTGCAGGTGGTCGAG
>JBEGTE010000117.1:0-3424 GCA_041179605.1 Actinomycetota bacterium
GCGACGAGTTACACCTTCACGGTCCGGATCTGGGAACGACCCGTTTACGCCCACTCCGACGGGCTCGAACCGATCACTCTGCTCAACGAGTCCTACTCGGGCTACGCCGCGTTCACGGGGGTCGTTGATGTTTACGAACTCCTCAGCTGTGGATGCGAAACGTCCGACACCGACTTCGACGGTTTGCCCTCTGGACTTTCCTTGAACCCCGACACTGGACTCATTTCCGGTTCGACGGTTGTGCCGGGTACCTTCCATTTCCGACTTCGCGCGTCCAACGGTGAAGGTGTCAGCTACGGCGATTCCACGGTTCAGACAATCCAGGTTCAACAGATTCCCGAGTGGACCGACAACGAGTTGCCCGCAACAGTCACCGTGGATGAGCCCTTGAGCGACTCTGTAGCAGTGAACGCGTACCCCGCACCCGAGTTTGCGCTGTCGGGCGATGTCCCGAACGGAATCGAAATCGACACGGTGACGGGCGAAATCTGGGGGACTCCGACGGAGCCGGGAACGTACGAGTTCACCGTCCACAGCATCAACGATGCTGGTTCAACAACAACCGCGCACACCATGGTTGTCATGCGTGAACCCGTTGCGATCGACGAGTCGGTGGCTTACGCCGCCGTCCGCGGGCTGGACTATTCCGACGGTGTCGACTACGACATGTACCCGGTCGGGCAGTTCTCCATCGTCAGCGGTGAGCTACCGCCCGGCGTGACAATCGACTCCAATTCCGGCGAGATCGCGGGGACGCCCACCGCAACCGGAACGTATTCGTTCCGCATCGGAGTCGCGGCAGACGGCTACTACTCGTACACCAGCAATCCGCTCACGATTCAAGCACGCACGGCGCCGGTCTGGACAGAAACCACACTCAACCTGACTGCACCGATCAACCAGGCGTACTCTGATTCGATTGCGGCGAGCGGTTACCCTGCGCCCGACTATTCGGTCACGAGCGGCGCACTCCCCCCTGGTCTTTCGCTAAATCCCACGACCGGGTCGCTGTCGGGTACGCCGACTGCGACCGGGACCTACCAATTCGCGATTACCGCGACAAACAACGCTCGAATGGACTCTTCTGAAGCGTCCACGACGACCGATCAGTACACGCTCGTGGTTTCCGAAGCGCCCGTCGCACTGGAGTCAACCATTCCGACGGCAACGCTCGTCAATGTCCCATTCGTTGATGGGGTGTCGTACCGTATGTATCCGGCCGGTGCGTATTCGGTGTACTCGGGCGCGTTGCCGCCGGGATTGAGCTTGAACTCGGCAACGGGCGCGTTGACCGGCACGCCCACAACCACCGGAACCTTTACATTCCAACTCGCAATCAATTCAGCTGGTTACTACTCGTTCCAAGGACCGACCTATACCCTCGCGATTGACGAAGCCCCGGTTGGGCTCGACGTCTCGGTTGCACCGGTGGCAACGGTGGGGCGTCCTTATTCCGATGCGGTGAGCACGACGGCTTACCCGGCAGCACGATACACAGTGGCGAGTGGACGCCTCCCTGCGGGACTTGTCCTCGACCCCGCAACAGGAGCCCTGACCGGCACCGCAACGGCGACCGGTGAATTCCCGTTCACCATCAACGCCACCAACTATCGCGGTGTCCACCCCATCTCGGTTTCCATTTCGTCGCGCTCGGTTCCATCGAAGCCGACAATTTCGCTCGCAGACTCTGGAGTGCTGGGCGCAGCACTAACCGGCACTGTCTCGTCGAGCGCTTACCCCGCGCCGCGATACGAAATTGAATCGGGGGCGCTTCCGAACGGCGTCACCCTTGACCCTGTAAGCGGACGGGTTGCGGGTACGCCGACGGAGGCCGGAAACTTCACGTTCACCGTCTCTTCCACCAACGACCAGGGAACGGCGACGTCCTCGGCGCACAGTCTGTCAATCGCAGCGCCCGAAGCAATCATCACAATGAATGTTCCGATCGGCGAGACCGCGCTGGGCGGACCCGTCGTCGTCGAGTCAAAGGGATTGGAACCCGGCGAACGATTCACCATCACCGTGCGTTCCACGCCGCAAATCGTCGCACAGGGAACGGTCCCCGGCGCTGGGTCCATCAACCAGCGTGTAAGTATCCCCGACAACTTGGAACCCGGTTGGCATTCGATCACGCTCGACACGGTCGCAGCTGACGGCTCCACGCTCAGCCAGGTGACGTGGTTTGAGATCACCGCTACCGGGCTACTTGAAGAGACGCGCGACAGTGAACCTAGCGCTGCCGAAAAGGAAAGCGCGCTCGAGGACGACATGGCGTTCTACGAATTGATGGGGATTAACCCCGCCGAGAACGTGCCCGTCGAAGAAGTGACGGAAACGGTCCAAGAAGTTTCCAGTGTTGTCGCGTCAGTTGCCCTCGTTTCAGCAGCAGCCGCGGCAACAGCCGCCGTTGCCAGCGCCGCCGCCGCCGCGGGAGCCGCGGCCAGCGCGTCGGCAGGCGCCTCTGCCTCCGCTGGGGCATCAGGTGCCGCGCGAACCGCGACACCCAGTTCCTCGAGCGGAGCAAGCTCGTCTTCCGGTGGCGGATCGTCATCGAGCGGTGGTGCTCGAGGCGGAACCAGCTCGGGTGGCAGCACTGGCGGTTCCTCCGGACCGTCAGGCGGCTCAGGCAACGAGGGTGGAGATGACTCAGCCGACTACGGAAATATCGAGGCCGAACACGACGACTTCACCGTCGACCACGTGGCCTGGGGTGATGCGCTCGCGTGGTGGTCACGCCCGTTCATGACCGTACTTGACCGCATCTCGGTCGCGGCCACCGAATACACCTCACGAATTTCGCCGGTGCTCTCGAGGATCATCAACGACGGCGCCTACTTGCGCGCCATGTTCGGCGGCGGAATGGCACTTCCGTACATCGCCGCTCTCGTGCTCGGCGCGGTTTCCGTCGACGGTTCCGCCGACAATCTTGCCTCTGCTGGAAACGTTGCAACGCTGTCCGTTGTCTTGGTCCTGGGAACTCTGGACGCGTTCGCAGGTTTGCTCGGAATTATTTCCTTCACGCTCGTTTCAGTTTCGCTTTTTGGAATTGATGGACTCGGTGACATCCGCTATCTCCTCGCGATGTTCATCGCCGGATTTGCGCCCATCATCCTGTCGACCACGTTCCGAAAGATTCGACGACCCAAAGCCGAGACGCTGAATGACGTGTGGGAACGCATCGTTGATGTGTTCATGATTGCGTTCGTCGCATCGCTCACCACCTTGTCCGTTGTCGGTGGCATTTCGGCATTCGCCGGAGCGACTGTTCCCCTCGCGGACAACGCGAAAAACCTCGTTTTTGTCATTACCGGTGTCGCCCTTGCACGAATCCTGCTCGAAGAATTCGCCGCTCGTTCGTTCCCTGCACGACTCGACCGAATCAACCCCACGGAAGTTTCCGGTCCTGGTGTCGTTCAGCCATGGC
>JBEGTE010000118.1:0-3409 GCA_041179605.1 Actinomycetota bacterium
TAAATCCACGTTCCGCCATGTGCCCAGTCGCAGTCGATTTTTTCATCGGCAACGACTCGCCCGATTTCGGAGATGGTTTCGACCATCGCATCGCGCAACGCCTTCGCCCGTTCGAACCCGTACTTGGAAATCAGCGCCGGTGTGGTCTGGGGGAAGAGGGCGCTTGACCAGCCGCCATTGCGACCCGATGCGCCAAAGCCGGCGACGTTCTTGTCCATCAACAGAATCGACAGCGAGGGGTCGGACTTTTGCAGGTAGTAAGCGGTCCATAAACCCGTAAGGCCGGCGCCGATGATTGCGACATCCACCACAGTGTCGCCATCGAGCGCCGGCCTCGGGCTAAGGTCGACCGCCTCGTGCCAAAACGAGACAGCGTCCATAGTTCTACAGAAGCTTCGTAGCGTCGGTGAGGACCTCACGAAGGATGCCCTCAATCTCATCGAATTCGGTCTGGCCGATCGTGAGAGGCGGAGCGAGCTGAACAACCGGGTCTCCACGGTCGTCCGCACGACAGTACAGTCCCGCGTCGTACAGAGCCTTCGACAGGAATCCACGGAGCAAGCGCTCTGCTTCGTCGTCGTTGAACGTCTCCTTCGTCGCCTGGTCCTTGACCAGTTCGATTCCGTAGAAGTAGCCGGCACCGCGGACGTCACCGACGATCGGGATGTCCTTGAGCTTCTCGAGAGTCGACTTGAACGCCGCCGCGTTGCGGCGGACATTTCCGTTGAGGTCTTCCTCTTCGAAGATGTCGAGGTTCTCGAGCGCAACTGCTGCCGAAACCGGGTGTCCACCGAAGGTGTAGCCGTGGTAGAACGCGGTCTGTCCGTGCTTGAACGGTTCGTAGATGCGGTCCGAAATGATCGTTGCACCGATGGGCGAGTATCCCGACGTCATCGCCTTGGCACAGGTGATCATGTCCGGAACGTAATCGAACGCGTTGCACGCGAACATTTCGCCGATGCGGCCGAACGCACAGATGACCTCGTCGGAAACAAGAAGAACGTTGTGCTTGTCGCAAATTTCACGAACGCGCTTGAAGTAGTTCGCCTGGGGAGGGAAGCAACCGCCGGCGTTCTGAACGGGCTCGAGGAAGACGGCGGCGACGGTGTCGGGACCTTCCATCTCGATCATGCGTTCGATCTCGTTTGCGGCCCACATACCGAACAGTTCATCCGTGACCTCGCCCATGTAACCCTGCTCAACGGCACGGTAGATGTTGGTGTTGGGGACGTGGAACGTGCCAGGGACGAGAGGCTCGAATGCGGCTTTGATTCCGGGAAGTCCCGTGATTGCGAGCGCGCCCTGCGGGGTGCCGTGGTACGCGATGTTGCGCGAGATGACCTTCGTCTTCATGGGGAAGCCCTGAAGCTTCCAGTACTGCTTCGCCAACTTGAACGCGGTCTCAACAGCTTCACCACCACCGGTCGAGAAGAAGACACGGTTGAGGTCGCCGGGTGCGTAGTCCGCAAGACGGTCCGCGAGTTCGATTGCGGATGGGTGAGCGTAGGACCAAAGCGGGAAGAAGCTCAGTTCCTCGGCTTGTTTCGCGGCGGCTTCAGCAAGTCGTTTGCGACCGTGACCAGCGTTGACCACGAACAAACCCGAAAGCCCATCAATGAACTTGCGTCCAGTTGAGTCGTAGATGTGGTGTCCTTCACCCTTGACGATGATGGGCACGCCATTTCCGGACTCCATTCCCGACTGGCGCGCGAAGTGCATCCAGAGGTGGTCTTTGGCCTTCTGCTGCAGCGGATCTTTTGCAATCTCCGCTTTGGTTTGAGGCTTAGGCGTCGTTGCCTTCTTGGCGGCGGGTTTCGCAGCCTTCGGCTTCTTTGTAAGGAAAGCCATTCTTATCAACTCCGTTTTGTTGGTGAGGGACTCTAGCGAGTACCCCAGTTATATTGCTGTTTCTTCAGTTGTAGATAGGTAAAGACTTCGGTCTGAACGACTCCGGGGATTGCGCGGATTTTGTCGTTGAGTAGTTCGAGCAGGCTGTCGTCGTCTTCGCAAACCACCTCGGCGAGCATGTCGAACGATCCCGCGGTGAGGACGACGTACTCGACTGCATCGATATCGGCGATCGCGTCACTCACGCTTCGCGCATCGCCCGTGGTTCGGATGCCGATCATCGCCTGGCGGTAGAAGCCGAGTTGCATCGGGTCAGTGACTGCGACGATTTGCATCACGCCGCTGTCGATGAGTTTTTGCACACGCTGTCGAACAGCGGCCTCTGACAAATCCACAGCGCGGCCGATGTCGGAATACGATTTCCGACCGTCGGTTTGCAGCTGTTCGATGATCGCCTTGGAGACGTCATCAAGCGCAACAGCTCGCGGAATTTTTGCCATGACCCGATTCTGGTGCCTTGAGGACGGGAAATCAAGCGATTTCGAAGCGTTTTTGCATAATCAATGTCGAAATTCGTTGTTTTTCCTCTGGAAACTTCAGGCTTCACTCGTTAGGGTAAAGCCATGAGTAAAACATTGAAGAACTTCATCAACGGAGAACTCGTCGACTCGCGCGGCAAGGACTCCATCGACCTGGTCGATCCCGTCACCGGAGACGTGTACGCGAAGTCGCCAGTCAGCAACGATGCTGACATTGACTCGGCGTACAAGTCGGCGGCAGCCGCTTTCGAAGAGTGGCGCGAGACGACCCCGAGCGAACGCCAGAAGGCTCTCCTCAAAATCGCCGATGCGATGGAGGAGCGTGCCGAGGAGTTCGCCAAGACTGAGGTGCAGGACACGGGCAAGCCGCTCGGTCTCACCATCAGTGAAGAGGTCATGGTCGGCATCGACCAGATCCGCTTCTTCGCCGGTGCGGCACGCAACCTCGAAGGTCGCGCCACAGCCGAATACATGCGTGACCACACCTCGAGCATCCGTCGCGAGCCCATTGGTGTCGTCGGTCAGGTGACTCCGTGGAACTACCCGCTCATGATGGCGATTTGGAAGTTTGCTCCTGCACTCGCCGCGGGCAACACCACTGTTCTCAAGCCGTCGGACACGACTCCGTCGTCGACTCTGCTTCTTGCCGAGGTCGCGCAGGAGTTCCTGCCCAAGGGTGTCATGAACGTTGTCGTCGGTGACCGTTCGACCGGCGCACTGATGACCGAGCACAAGATTCCGCAGATGGTGTCCATCACCGGTTCGGTTCGTGCCGGCATGGAGGTCGCAAAGTCGGCGTCGTTCGACGTCAAGCGCGTCCACCTTGAGCTTGGCGGCAAAGCTCCCGTCATTGTCTTCGACGACGCGGACATCGCTCGAGCCGTTGAGGGAATCGCGATCGCCGGCTACTTCAATGCCGGCCAGGACTGCACCGCTGCGACTCGCGTCCTCGTTCACGAGAACGTGCACGACGAGTTCGTTGCCGCGATGAAGGCGTACATTGCCGAAAACGTTGCGACCGG